>DAIOXD010000025.1:5542-13453 GCA_036758145.1 Candidatus Limnocylindrales bacterium | reverse complement strand
CCATGACGCCATTGGATTTCGGACTTCTCATCCTACGGGTCGTGGTCGGGGGCACGATGTTCGCGCACGGCGCGCAAAAAGCATTCGGCTGGTGGGCAGGTCCTGGCTACGAGCGCTGGCGCAATGTCGTGGGTGGGATGGGCTTCCAGCCGGTCCGATTCTGGGCGGCGGTCTCGGTCGCGGCCGAGCTCAGTGGCGGACTTCTCCTGCTCGGCTTCCTGGCACCCCTCGCGGCCGGGGTGATCATCGCCCAATCGGTCGTCATCATCGGGCAGGTCCACCTCGCGAAAGGCTTCTTCAATGCGGGGGGCGGGTACGAGTTCCCGCTCTCCCTCGGGGCGGGCGCCGCGGCCCTCCTCTTCACCGGCCCGGGCGTGGTCTCACTGGACGCGCTCGTCGGCTTCGAACTACCGGCGACGGGTCGCGTGATCCTGTTCGTGCTCGCGATCAGCGGCGGCCTGATCGCGCTGGCGGTGCCGCATCTGCTGCCGCGCCAGCAGGACGTGCACGCCCAACGGCGCTAGCAAAGTCGGGCGGGTCGCGGCCGACTAGCCGGCAAGAAAGAATGTGAGGCACTTCGCCGTACAGAACGCCCGGAGCAACCGTGAGGAGATGGTCGCTCCGGGCGTTTTTGCGGCTGGGGCGGCTATTACTCCACCCCGGCAGCACAGCCCGGCCCATCTAGACGGGAGTCGACGGGCCGGAAGAGAAAAGGTACCCGCATGCCGGCTGGCCCGCATCGCTGGACGGCGGCGAGCATCGCGTGGGTCGTGACACCGGAACTACTCAATCCAGGCCGCTGTCCACGCGCCGGAAGCCGTCACGGTGTCGGCTGCCACGGCACCAATCGGCCGGTCGCGCGATCCATCAGGGCGAACCCGTCGGCCGACGCGTCGCGCCATGGACCGACCTCTCCGTCAGGCCACTGCACCCGGACGCGCGCCCCCGTCGCCGGGCCGAGTCCGAAGTGCTGCCATCCCAATTGGCCCCCGATGTGGCCGCCGCCGATGGTGACCTCGCGACGGAGCGTCAGATCACCCACCGCCACCTCGATCCAGGCCCCGATCGCATCGCGATTCGGGCCCGGCTCGGTCGGGCGGACATCTAGCCAGTGGGCGGCCGGGGCAGACAGGGCCGCCGTCCCCGCGACGCCGCTGTTCCGCCAGAGGTGGACCATGTCGCCATAGAAGACCTCGACCAGGTCGGGCAGGCCATCAAGGTTGAAGTCGGCCAGCGCAGCGCCCCGTCCGCGAGCGTAATCGAGGATGCCGGCCGCCTCGGCGGCCTGGACGAACGTGCCGCCGGGCTGGCCAAGAAACAGGTCCGACGGGTCCTTCGTCGCGTAGTCGGCCTGCTGGTCGACGTTGCCCTTGGACACGAACAGGTCGATGAACCCATCGTTGTTGACGTCCTCGAACTGTGGGTGCCATGCGGTTGATGGCAACGGATCGCCGCCGGACGATGGGCGGGTCGCCGAGACCCCGAGCTTGACGGCCAGGTTTCGGTACGTCGGTTGCGACGGTCCCGCGAGGAGCGCCTGAAGGATGTTCGGGCCCTGACTCGTCAGGTAGGCGTCGGGGTAGCCATCGTGGTTGACGTCATAGCTGCCGATGCCCATCCCCTGGATCCGCTCCGCCACCCAGCCGTCATCCGCCGTGTACTGGCGGGGCGGCTGGCCGGGTGCGATCTGCCAGAGCTGCTCCTGGCCGTCGCTCAGGTCGCTGTAATAGTGGCGGTCGTTGCTGACCCGAAGATCGCGTCGACCGGACCGGTCCCAGTCGCTGAACAACATGGACAATGCGCACCAGGACGGCGTCAGGGGGATGGGCACACCATACCGGCCGGTCCCCGCGACCGGACGAATCAGCTCGTTATCCGCGCACAGGTGGTTCGGATCCGGATTCTCAGGATCGGCGACATAGTTGCCGAAGGCGATGGTCGGCAGGGTGGCCGGACCTTCCCAGGTCGCGCTGAACGCGGTCGTGAAGGAGGCGCCCCCGTCGAGCCCCCAGGCCGCGTTGGCGCGTTCGAAGCGACAGCCGCCGAGCCCACGAAGCGCGATGTTCTCGCCATCCCGCAGGACCATCAGGTCGACCTTGCCGTCGCCGTCCAGGTCGATCGGGTAGGCGCCGGTGACGCCGGGAAGGTCGGTCGCCGGATCGGCGATCTTCGTGAACCGCAGTGGCCCACCGACAGAGCTCTCGTTCCGATACAGGGTCGCCGGACCGCTCCCGCCGGCGAAATAGAGGTCCGGGCGTCCGTCGCCGTCGCAATCGAAGGCCGCCACCCCTCCCCCGACCGAGAACGGAAATCGACCCGCGTATGTGTGCGCGACGCCTGACGAGGCTGTGTCGTCGATGAACCGCGGCGGCCCGAGGGCGACAGTCGGCGTCGGGCGGGCCAGCGGACCAAGGGCGACGCCGCCACCGAGGATCGCTAGCGCCCCGCCGGCGACCACGACGACGGCGCCAGCAAGTCGGCGCCGCGTCACCGCCCCGTCACTGGACCTGTCCGGAGTAGTACCGCTGCGCGAGCGCCCAGGCGTCCCGACCGCATTCCGCACCGACCCGACGACCCGTGAAATCGTCGGCCTGCACGTGGATCCCACCATACAGCCGCGACTGGCCTGCCTGGTCCGAGGCGTCGAAGTAGGTCGCCCATTCGAGGTGGATGTCGGTCGCTGGGCCCCGTTCGAATTTGAGCGAGCCCGCCTTGATCGTGTAGCCACTGATCCCACCGGGGAAGTACTCGCTCCCGGTGAAACCGGTGAGGACCTCGGCCGCGGCCCGGCTGAATGAGCTATGGCCAGAGATGTAGCCCTGGAAGGCCGGTGTCACGAAGGTCGGCAGCTGGTACGGGACCCAGTCGACACCGAGGATCCAACGGACGCCGCCGATCTGGGTCTTCGGATCGGCCGGGTTGCCGCCCCAGGCGCGGATCGCGATCTCGCCCTCATGGCCGCGGAGCGTCGCATGGCGCCCCCCGGGCGCGGTGGTTTCCTTGGTGATGAGCTCGACCAAGCCGGGCACGAGCGGCAGGCCTGCATTCGCGTAGGACGCCATGGTCGGATCAGTCGACTGGCCCTTGCCCGCCATGTACCGGATCATCGAGATCGGGCGCGTCCCGTCGTAATCGCCCTTGAGCCCCCATGCCGCGATCGCCGCGTCATGGACCGCGCCGTTCAGGGCCAGGTACAGCTTCACATCCCACTGCAGCCGGTCGACCGCCTGGCCCGCCCCGCCGATCCGGAGATCAGGCGACATCTCGTCGGAGACGAGGTTGGCCAGGACGTTCCAATGGCCCGGCGGCGTCTCCGAGTTGGGCCCGTCGGCCCAGAATTCGGCCATGACCCGATAGAGGTCGCCAGCGTTCACGACGTCTGCCGGATAGGGCTGGCCGGTGAGCGGGTTGACCGGATGGCCGTGCCCGTCGTTGGATCCGAGATCGTTCGCGCCGCGGGCGCTGGGCGATACGTCGATCGTCGCGGTCTGGGTCGGATCGAGCATCGACGAGTCGCGAATGACTTCGACCGCCTGGGCCTTGAACGTGGCGTCGGTCGCCGAGTCGCCGAGCCGGGGCGGCGGTCCAGGATCGATCGGGACACCGGAAGGGCCCGCATCGTGCAGGCCGAACCCCTCGACGTGGCCCCAATGAGGCCCGACGGCCTGCTGGACACCGTTCGTCACTGGGATCCCGTTCTGGGAGATCATATGCTCGATCTGGAGTGGCTGCCAGCGGTTGGGATCGACCATCGTCGTGCCCGGAGCCCTTACGACGAGCGGCGGGTTGACCGGCTTGTAGTCGGGCGAGGCGTAGCCGTTGGCCTGGTTCGAACCGTCGGCCAGCCCGTAGGCGATGACTGCGGCGCCGATGCGGTTGCCGACCGCCGCGGGCGTGTCGCCGTCGGTGGTCGTCATGGTGACTGGGTAGCACAGGCTATCCATGACATCGGCGAATTCCGACATCGAATCAGCAGCGCCGACCGCCTTGACGAACCGCGAGGTCAGGACCCGGTAGGCCGCATAGCTGATCGCCTCGTCGCGCGCGGCGGTCGGGTCGGAGGCCGTGTGCTTCTCGTGGACGAGATAGCCGGCGGCGGTCGGGTCATAGACCGCCCAGGCGTCCCACATCGCGACCGAGGTGTGGAACAGGTTTCGAGCGTGGACCGGCGGATTCGGCAGCGCGCGCCGAATCGCGTCCAGGAGGGCCTCATCCCAGCGACGGGCGACCGACCACTGCGGATGATCCGCCGGGACGGAGCAGCGTGGTGGCACGACCCACGGCTTGGCGACGGCCAGGCCCAGCGCCGACGCGACGACCAACGCAAGTGCGGCCCCGGCCGCGAGCCTGCGGCGCCTCGTCCGACGTCGGGGCCCCGAAGGGTCATTGCCCCCCGCGGCACCAAGTGCAGGCGGTGCCGCTCGGGGAACATCCCGGGGCGGCTCGGGCAGGGGCGCCACGGGATCGTCCGCCGGCGGCTCGCTCATGATCGGTCCTCCTCCAGTGTCGCCGTCGCGGCACGATACCTGGGAAGCTCAGCCGTCGCCGTGGCGCGCATCGGCAGCTTTGAAGATCCGCTCGATGGCCCGCAGGTTGCCCACGGCGTCCTCGGGCGGCGTGGGCACCGGGAGGCCATCGAGGACGGCGGCGGCGAACCGCTCCCCCTCCACCGCGTAGGGGTCGGCCACGTCGAACCGGAGGGTCTCGGTCGCGGGCGCCACCGGTGGGTTTCCGCCCGCGGTGAGCCATACTTCGGTCGGACGATCAGGCGGGATGTTGAACGGGATCCCGACTGAGATCCGACCTTTGGTCCCGTAGATGTGCACCCGCTGGTCGGGTTCGGCGCGGGTCGAGCAAGTGAACGTCGCCACCCCGGATTCGAATCCGAGGATCGCGCTCGTGACGACGTCGACACCGGTGGCTGGGTCACGGTCGAGCCAGGCGTCGATCTCCAGCGGCTCGGCCCCGAACAGCATCCGCGACAGGTTGACGCAATAACAGCCGATGTCGAAGAGGGCGCCGCCACCGACCTCGCGGTTGTTCCGGATGTTCGACGGCTCGTCGTTGAAGAATGAGAACCAGCTGTCGATCGCCACCAACCGCCCGATCCGCCCGGATCCGACGAGCTCCCGGACGGCGACCCACGACGGATGGAGCCGGTACATGAACGCCTCCATCAGGTAGACGCCCTCGGCCCGACACACGGCCCCCATCCGCTCGGCGTCGGCCGCGGTGAGCGCCAGCGGCTTCTCGCACAACACGTGCTTCCCGGCTCTGGCCGCGGCGATCGTCCACTCGGCATGCAGGTGGTTCGGTAATGGGATGTAGACCGCGTCCACCTCGGGGTCGGCCAGCAGCGCCTCGTAGGAGCCATATGCCCGTGGGATCCCCAGTTCAGCCGCCACCGTGGCGGCCCGTGCCTCGTCGCGCGAGGCGATGGCGACGACCGAGCAACGGGCTGCCCGACGGAGTCCGGGAATGACCTTGGTCCGTGCGATCTCCGCCGTCGACAGGATCCCCCAGCGCAGCGTGCTCATGGCCGTACCGTCATCGCAAACCTCTTGACACGACTCCGACGCCGTTACAGTCTGTCACAAACATTTGGAAGAGAGGAACACAAATCCCGTTGTCGATGCCGCAAGACGAGCTTGGGCAGCGCAGTGAGACGGTTCGTCGGACGAACCTGAGCGTCATCCTGCGCGAGCTACACACGCGCGGCGCCCTTTCGCGGTCCGAGCTGGTCGCGCGCACGGGCCTGACCCGGAGCGCGATCCGAGGCCTGATCGGGGAATTGGTCGCGAGCGGGCTCGTGTCGGAGACCCGCCCCGCGCTGCTCGGCACGCCGGGCCGGCCGTCCCCGCTTGTCCGCCCCGACCCGGCCGGCGCGACCGTCCTGGCCCTCGACATCGAGGTTGACTCCATGGCGGCCGCGGTCGTCGGCCTCGGTGGCGAGATCATCGATGAGGTACGGATCAATCGACCGCGCCGGCACTCGTCGGTCAGCCATATCGTCGACGACCTCGCCGGATTGGCCGCCACCCTTCGGATCGATGATCGGTCGCCCTACGCCCACATCGGGATCGGTGTCGCGGTCGTTGGTGTCGTCCGTCGGTCCGACGGGGTCGTCTCGATGGCCCCCAACCTCGGATGGGTGGATGTCGGCCTTCGGGATGCACTCGCGGGGACGTTCGGCGACGCAGTCCCGATCCACGTGGCCAACGAGGCTGACCTGGGTGCCCTCGCGGAAGCGCGCCGGGGCGCCGCGATCGGTGCTCGCCACATCCTGTTCCTCTCGGGCGAGGTCGGGGTCGGCGGGGGGATCATCATGGACGGCGAGCTGTTCAAGGGGGCGGCGGGCTACAGCGGCGAGGTTGGCCACATGCCCGTCAACCCGGCGGGTCTGCCGTGTCGTTGCGGTGCCGTCGGCTGCTGGGAGACCGAGGCTGGGTCCGAGAGCCTCCTGAGACGCGCCGGCCGATCGACGGCCGGCGGCCGGGCCGCGATCGACGCGCTCATCGTCGACGCCGAGGCTGGTTCCCCGGACGCCTTACGGGCGCTGGAGGAGACCGGACGCTGGATCGGCATCGGCCTCGCCGGTCTGGTCAATCTCCTGAACCCAAGACTCGTCGTGTTCGGTGGGCTGTTCGGGCGGATCCATCCATTCGTGGCCTCGACCGTCGAGTCGGAACTCGATCGGCGGGCGCTCGCCGCACCCCGTCGACTCGCTCGGATCGTCCCATCGAAGCTCGGGGTAGAAGCGCCGCTTCGAGGCGCCGCCGAGCTCGCCATGGAACCCCTCCTGGCGGACCCGGCGAGGTGGATGCGTCCTCGGGAGGCGGATGCGCGATACCAGGAAGCGCGGTTCAGGAGGGTGGTAGCCTAGCGTGGACCTACAGACTCCTGTGATCGATATGGACCAGAGGTTGGAGGAGGAGAAGCAGTGATGATCAACCGCAGACTTGGGTTGCTCGCGGCCTTGGCCGCGATCGTCCTGGCAGCTTGTTCGGGCGGCGGCTCCAGCGGCGCCCCGAGTGGGGGCGCGAGCGCGAGCGTCGCCGCGGCGGCCTGCACGGTCGGCGTGTCGTGGAACAACTTCCAGCAGCCGCGCTGGGCGGCACATGACAAGCCGGCCATCCAGCAGACCGTCGAGAAGGCGGGCGGCAAGTACATCGATGCCGACGCCAACCTGAGCAACGAGCAGCAGGCGACCGACATCGACACCATGATCTCGAAGGGCGCCAAGGTCCTGATCGTGCTCGCGCAGGACACCAAGGCGGTCCTGCCGTCGATCGCAAAGGCGAAGACGGCGGGCATCCCGGTCATCGCCTATGACCGCCTGATCGAGGACCCGACCGCCCTGTACATCACCTTCGACAACGTCCTCGTCGGCAAGGCCGAGGCGGACGCCGTCATCAAGAAGGTCCCGAAGGGCAACTACGTGCTGATCAAGGGCGACCCAGGCGACCCGAACGCCAAGACCTTCCTGCCGCAGGGCTGGGACCAGGCGGGCCTGAAGGACAAGGTCGCCTCCGGCGATATCAAGATCCTCGGCCCGGCGGACGGCACCTACACCGACGCCTGGAAGACCGAGAAGGCGCAGTCCAACATGGAGGCCATCGTCGACGCCGCGGTCGCGGGGAACAAGAAGATCGATGCGATCCTGGCTGAGAACGACAGCACGGCCCTCGGCGTCGTCGGCGCCCTGACCGGCAAGAGCTACGGCTATCCGCCCCTGAGCGGCCAGGACGGCGACACAGCCAACCTGAACAACGTGGCGCTCGGCCGGCAGTACGTCGACATCTGGAAGAACGCCAACGAGCTGGGCAAGACCGCCGCTGCGGCAGCGCTCGCGCTGTGCAACGGTGGCACGATGGCCAGCCTCAAGCTCCCGGACGGCCTGGTCGACCCGAA
>DAIOXD010000025.1:0-5532 GCA_036758145.1 Candidatus Limnocylindrales bacterium | reverse complement strand
ACCCGAAGGTCGCGCCGGCCGCCGGCCTGACCGCGCAGCCGTTCACCACGCCTGGTGGCAACACGGTGAGCTCGTTCATCCTGCAGCCGACCCCGCTGACGGCCGACAATCTCCAGCTGGCCATCGACGGCGGCCAGATCACGAAGGCGGATCTCTGCAAGGGTGTCGACGCCGCAACGGCGCCGGCGGCCTGCAAGTAGCGTCAACGGTCAACTCGAACATCCATCTGCGCCTCCGGGCCCCCCGGGGGCGCAGATCCTTTCAGCGCCCTGACCGAGGAGGGCCGCCGTGGCGAACGTCGCCGATGTAGCACCGGTTTCTGGTCAGACCCAGGCCCAACCGCCCGATCGCGCCTCGATCCGCGGGCTGTTCGCACAGACGGAGATCGACCTCAGGCTGTTCGGCATGCTCGTCGCCCTCGTCGTGATCCTCGTCACGTTCAACATCCTCAGCGGCGGGACGCTCATCCAGCCGACCAACATGATCACGATGGCCGTCCAGGCAGCCGGCATCGCGATCATCGCGACCGGCATGGTCCTGGTTATCGTCTCGCGCAACATCGACCTGTCGGTCGGGTCGCTCGTCGGGCTCATCGCCATGAGCTATGCGCTGTGGATGACCGACTGGTTCCCGCGCATCTTCGGGATCGGAGCGGACGTGCCGTTCCAGTGGGTCCTGGCCCTCGCCCTCGGGATCGGGCTCGGCGCGGGCGTCGGCGCGATCCAGGGCTTCATCATCGCCTTCATCGGCGTGCCGTCCTTCATCGTCACGCTCGGCGGCCTGCTGTCGATCCGCGGTCTGGTCTGGTACCAGTCGCAGGGCGCGGCGGTTGTGGGCCTCGACCCGACCTTCCAGCTCTTCGGCGGCGGCGCCCTCGGCTCGGTCGGTGAACTCATCACCTGGATCCTCGGCGCGGTCGGCTGCGTGGCGATCGTCGGCCTGCTGTACAACGGCCGGCGCCAGCGGCGCCGCTACGGTTTCCCCACGCGACCCAGGTGGGCGGAAGTGCTCGTCGGGGGCGTCGGCTGCGCGATCGTGCTCGGCCTGGCCTGGTTCGCCAACAACGCGTTCTGGCCCACGGGCCTCGCCGCGCAGTACGCCACGGCTCACGGCATCACCCCGCCGCCCGGCGGCCTGCGGATCCCGGTCGGGTTTCCGTTCCCGATCGTCGCGCTCATCGGCGTGACGCTGGTCATGAGCTTCATCGCGAATCGACGACGGTTCGGTCGCTACGTGTATGCCTATGGTGGCAACCCCGACGCGGCCGAGCTGGCCGGCATCAACACGCGCTGGACGATCGTCAAGATCTATGTGCTCATGGGCGTCCTGTGCGCACTGGCCGCGGCCATCGCCGCCGCACGGCTGAACGGGGCGACGCTGGACATCGGCAGCGGCTACGAGCTCTACGTCATCGCCGCCGCGGTGGTCGGTGGGACCTCGTTCGCAGGCGGGATCGGGACGATCCCCGGCGCCGTCCTGGGCGCGTTCGTGATGCAGTCGCTGGCGTACGGCCTAAGCTTCCTCGGCGTGAACTCGCCCGGCCAGAACGTGGTGGCCGGCCTTGTGCTGATCCTCGCGGTCGGCCTCGACACCCTCAACCGGCGGCGCGGGTCATGAGCGACATGGAGGACAGGCCCGTCGCCGTCGCGCAGCGAACGCCCATCGTTGAGATGCGTGACATCACCGTCGCGTTCGGTGGCGTCCACGCCGTGCGCGACGTCAGCCTCGACCTCTATCCCGGGGAAGTGGTGGGTATCGTCGGCGGCAACGGGGCCGGCAAGTCGACCCTGATGCGGGTGTTGTCCGGCGCCCACCCGGCCGATAGTGGGGAGATCCGAGTCTCTGGAAAACCGGTCTCCATCAAGAACCCACGCGACGCCAAGGCCCAGAACATCGAGACGATCTACCAGACGCTGGCCCTCGCCGACAACATCGATGCGCCCGGGAATCTGTTCCTCGGCAGGGAGCTGACGACCCGCCTCGGTTCGCTCGACGACTCGAGCATGGAATCCGAGACGCGCAAGACCATGGGCCGGCTCAACCCCAACTTCAAGAATTTCGCCCAGCCGGTGAAGTCGCTCTCCGGCGGCCAGCGCCAGGCTGTCGCCATCGCCCGCGCGGTCTACTTCAACGCCAAGATCCTGATCATGGACGAACCGACCGCGGCGCTCGGCCCGGCGGAGACGTCCCAGGTGCGGAACCTCGTCCGGCAGCTGAAGGACGATGGGATCGGCATCTTCCTCATCAGCCACGACATCCATGACGTCTTCGACCTGTCCGATCGGGTCAGCGTGATGTACCACGGCCGCATCGTCGATACGGTCGAGAAGGGCTCGCTGACGCCCGACGACATCCTCGGGATGATCATCCTGGGCAAGAAGCCCGGCGAGGTCACCGAGAAGGATAAGGCCGAGATCGAGCTCCGCGGCTGACCGGTCCGCGGCTGAGACCGATCGGCGCTACGCGGGGGAACGATCGAACGTCGGCGCGAGGGCGGGATAGAGCGCCCGGAAGCGCTCGTGGGCGGCCCGGTAGACCTCGACATCGGGGCCGGGCTCGGCGACTGGGGTGACCCGCACGAGGGTCGTCGTCGCGGTCTCGACGTCGGGGAACCAGCCGGCGCCGACGGCGGCGAGGATCGCCGCCCCGTAGGCGGCCCCCTCCGTGGTCGACACGGTCGCGATGTCGGTCTCGAGCACGTCTGCCAGGATCGACCGCCATAGCGGACTCGCGATCCCGCCGCCGGATGCCCGGATCCGGGTCGGCGGCGGCAGGCCGGCCGCGAGCATCAGGTCGAGACCATCGCGCAGCCCGAACGCGACCCCCTCGATGACCGCGCGGGTGAGATGACGCCGATCGTGCCCGACGGTCAGCCCGACGAACGCGCCACGCGCGAACGGGTCCGGGTACGGGCTCCGCTCCCCGGTCAGGTAGGGCAGGAAGAACAGGCCGTCGGTGGCCGCCTCGACATCGGCCGCGGTCTCGACGAGGGCGCCGAAGTCGACCGCGGGGGCCAGCGCGTCGCGGAACCAGCGCAGGCTCCCGGCGGCCGACAGCATGACCGACATCATGTGCCACCGCCCCGGCACGGCGTGACAGAAGGCATGGACGATCCCGTGCGGCTCGTACAGCGGGCGGTCCGTGGCGGCGAAGACGACGCCGGACGTCCCGAGCGAGAGGGCCATCTCGCCCGGCGCGATCACGCCGACTCCGACGGCATTCGCCGCCTGGTCGCCGCCCCCCGCGACGATCGGGGTCCCGGCCCGCAGCCCGGTCGCCTCGGCCGCCGCGCCGCTCACCGTGCCGGTCACGGCCGGACCCTCGTGGGTCGGCGGCATCCACGAGCGCTCGATCCGGAGGGCATCCAGGATCTCGTCCGACCAGTCGCGGGCGGCCAGGTCGAAGAGGATCGTCCCGGCCCCATCGGCCTTGTCGATCGCGTAGTCACCCGACAGCCGGAACCGGACGAAGTCCTTCGGCAAGAGGACGTGCCTTACGCTCCGCCAGACCTCCGGTTCGTGATCCCGGACCCACACGAGCTTCGGGGCCGTGAACCCGGTCAGCGCGTCGTTGCCGGTGACCGCGATCAGCCGCTCCGGACCGACTGCCGTCCGGATCGCGTCGCACTCGGCGGCGGTCCGTTGGTCGTTCCATAGGATCGCTGGTCGGAGGACCCGGTCGGCCGCGTCGAGCACGACCAGTCCGTGCATCTGCCCGGTGAGCCCGATCGCATCGATGTCCGCGCCGGTCGTTCCGGTGGAGGCCATGACCGAGCCGACAGCTGCGACCGTGCCGTCCCACCACAGGTTCGGATCCTGTTCGCTCCAGAGTGGTCTCGGGACACTGAACTGGTATTCGGACGACCCGACTCCGCGGACCACACCCACCGCGTCGACAAGGATGGCCTTGGTCGCCGTCGTCGAAATGTCGATCCCGAGGACGAGGCCCACCGGTCAGCCGGCGGCGCCAGGCTCGATCGGTGCGCTCCGGTCGGCAGCCCAGATCCCCTGATTGACGAGGTTCTCGAGGAGTTCCTGACGGCCCGACACCGGACGCGGGTCGATGTCGCCGGCGAACACGCCGGTCGCCAGGACCTCCATCGGGACATCGCCCGCCAAGATCGAACGACCGAGCGGGTCGGCCCAGCCCGCGTACCGCTCCTTGCGCAGGCGCTCGAGCGTGCCTCGCTCGATCATCGCGGCCGCGGCCAGCAATGATCGCGCCAGCGTGTCGATGCCGCCGATGTGGCCGTGGAACAGGTCGGTCCGGTCCATGCTCTGGCGGCGCAGCTTCGTGTCGAAATTGAAGCCACCGGTGGTGAACCCGCCCGCCCGGACGATCTCATAAACCGCCAGCGACAGCTCGTCGACCGAGTTCGGGAATTGGTCCGTGTCCCAGCCATCCTGGTAGTCGCCGCGGTTTGCGTCGACACTTCCGAACACATCGTGCGCGATCGCGTAGGCCACCTCGTGATGGAAACTGTGGCCGGCCAGGGTCGCATGGTTGACCTCGAGGTTGAGCCGGTACTCGCGGTCCAGGTCGTGCCGCTCGAGGAAGCCGAGGATGGACGCGCCATCGTAGTCGTACTGGTGCTTGGTCGGCTCTTGGGGCTTCGGCTCGATCAGCAGCGTGCCCTTGAAGCCGATCCGGTGCTTGTGCTCGGCCACCATCGCCAGGAAGCGCGCGAGCTGGTCCTCCTCATGGGCGAGATCCGTGTTGAGCAGCGTCTCGTACCCTTCACGCCCACCCCACAGGACGTAATTGGCGCCACCGAGCCGGTGGGTGGCTTCGAGCATCGACTTGACCTGGGCCGCGGCGTAGGCGAACACGTTCGGGTCGGGGTTGGTGGCGGCCCCGGCCGCGTACCTCGGATGGCTGAACAGGTTGGCCGTCCCCCACAGCAGTCGCACCCCTGTCCGTGACATGTGCGTCTCGATCAGGTCCACGATCGCGTTCAGGTTCGCCTGGGTATCGGCGAACGTGCTGCCCTCCGGCGACACGTCGCGGTCGTGGAAGCAGAAGAACGGGACGGCGAGCTTGGACAGGAACTCGAATGCCGCCTCGACCTTTGCCGCCGCCGCGATCATCGGGTCAAGGCGGGGGTCCAGCCATGGCCGGTCGAACGTACCGACGCCAAAGACGTCCGAGCCCGGCCAGTTGAACGAATGCCACAGGCAGACGGCGATCCGGAGGTGATCCTCCATGCGCTTCCCGAGGACCAGCCGATCGGGCTCATAGACCTTGTACGAAAGCGGGTCGCTGGCATCGAGCCCGCCAAAAGGGATCGGCCCGGGCACGTCAGAGAAGAAGTCACCACTCATCGCACGATCCCTCCCTGTGCCTGCTCGGTCCGATCACACGGACGACCCTGCGGCTCGATTCGTGAGCTTAGCATCGCGGTTTGTACGAGAGGAGCACAAAGGTCGCGAGTCAGACGCGGTGGCCCGCGACGACCGAGTGACGCTAGAATGGCGCTCCCGAGCGGGAGTAACTCAGTTGGCAGAGTGTCAGCTTCCCAAGCTGAATGTCGCG
>DAIOXD010000024.1:10013-13621 GCA_036758145.1 Candidatus Limnocylindrales bacterium | reverse complement strand
CAGCGTCAAAGAGGTACGCCCGTGCCCGGGGAAGGGCGGCGATCGAGGCGACGCGATGGTCGGTGACGATCGTCCCGCCGAGGGCGGTCAACTCGGCGACCAGCGCATCCACGATCCGCCCCGAGCCGCCCCGCGCCATCGGCCAGCCGAAGCCGTGGGCGAACAGGCCCATCGCCATGCCGAAGGAGGCGGTGGCGGGGCGTTCCAGGGCCACCATGGAGTGGGCGGCAAGGCCGGCGAAGAGCGCCTGGGCCTCATCACCACGGAAGGCGTGCCGCACGAGAAGGGTCGCTGGGAGCAGGGACGGGAGCCCGAAGCGGGCCAGTGCGATCGGGTGCCGTGGGAGATGGATGAGCGGGCCAAGCAGCTCGGGGGCCAGGGCTTCGGCGGCCCGCACCGGAGCGTCGAACAAGCGCCGCCAGGCTCGCCCATCGCGCTGACCGCCGGCGTCGAGGAGCGCACCGGTCTCGGCCACCGACCGCTCGAGGAGCACGACGCGGCGATCGTCGAGCGGATGGGCGACGGGCGCATCCGGATGGACCCATTCGAGACCGTGGCGCTCGAGACGGAGCGACCGGAAGAACGGCGATGCGACCGCGGTCGGGTGGATCGCCGAGCAGGGGTCGTGGATGAAGCCGGGCAGCGTCAATTCCGCCGAGCGGCTGCCGCCACCCGGCGTCGAGGCGGTCTCGTAGACGACGACGGAACGCCCGGCCCGGGCCAGGGTGATCGCCGCTGCGAGGCCGTTGGGACCCGCCCCGATGACGATCGCGTCCGGTGCGTCGGGCCCTGCCCTCACCGTTGGGAGGCGACGCGGGCGACAGGCGTCATCTGCGTGACCGCCCCGTGGTCAGCGCAGACGACCCTGGCCAGTTGGGCCGGCGCCGGGTCGGAAGCGGGCCCTCGTCACCAGCCCGGGTCAAGGCCGCCCGACTCTCCGCCGCAGCCATCGAACCGGGGCAGTGAGCGTCCCGACCGCCGTCGAGATCGCCGCGCTGTGGCGGATGTTGCGGACGTATCGCCACTGGCGCCGCCGATCGACACAGAGCTTCGTCGTCTCGACGGCGGGCTCGGCTACGCCCATCGCCCGCGCCAGGTTGGCCAGGGTGTCCGCCCAGAAGCGGTCGTTGTAGCGGCTGGAACCGAGCATCCAGCTGAGCTCGATGAGGGGGTCGGCGGTACGTTCGAGGGTCTGGGCCTGGGCGATGGTCACGTCGCCGTCACGATAGGCGGAGAACGTGATCCAGGCGGAGAGGGCGTGGCCCTCGGGGTTCATGAACGTGAACGACTCGTCGTCGGCGTAGATGACCATGACACCGGTCGACATCCGGATCGGCGCCCCGGGCATGACCCTGGCCTCCAGCAGGGCGACCTCGCCCGGCGCGATGCCTGCCAGCGGCGCGTAGAACGAATTGCCCTTCGGCCAGAAGGTCGGGAAGGCCTCCTTCCAGCGGGCGACGACCTCGCTCGGGCTCAGCTCGATCCCCTGGAGGCGGACACGGAAGGTCTTCTGCCACATCTGCCCGAAGCCCTGCAGCGGGCCGACAAGGCGGCGGCCGGTCACCGTGTCCATCGCCGCCCCGGACGCCGTCGTCGACAGCCGTTCGACGGGCCGGGCCCACGCATCGGCGTTGCGGGGCGGTCGTGGTTCGCTGGCGGTCATCATGCCTCTCCTGCGCTGTGCCTCAGCCGGCCGCGGCGATCGCCGCGTCGGTGGTGTCGTGAATGGCGATCGCCTCGTCGAGACGGGTCAGGGAGAAGATCTCGCGGTAGTGATCGCTGAGCCCGACGGCCAGCAGCCGCTGGCCCGCTCGCTGGACGCGGACGAGCAGCGTAACCAGGAGACCGATGCCACCGCTGTTCATGTAGTCGAGGGCGCTGAAGTCGAGCACGATCGCCTTCGCTCCGTCCGCGCTGGCGCGGGCGTAGGCGTCCATGAGTGCGGGCTCGCTCGCCGAGGTGACGTCACCCTGGATGGCCAGCGCGCTGGCGGTCGCCGACAGCCGCTGCACCGCCACCGTCGTTCCGGTTGTCATGCCTGTCCTCCTGCCGTGGCCGGCAGGCCCACTGCGAGAGCCGCTGCCGGGCTGTCGAAGATGCGCACGAACTCGGAGATCCTCGTGATCTGGAAGATCTCGACGTAGTGCGCGCTGAGCCCGAAGGCCCGGACCTCTCGCCGGTTTTGCCGCGCATCCGCGAGCAGGCGGACGATCAGCGCGATGCCGGTGCTGTTGATGTACTGGACGGCGGTGCAGTCGAGGACGATGACCGTCGCACCGCTGGCCGTGGCCCGCACCGAGGCGTCGTCGAGGGCGGTGTCCGCCTCGGCGCCGAGGTCGCCGGCCATGACCAGGGTGGCGACGTCGTGGCCGCCGCGGACCTCGACGCTAAAGGGACTGGCGGGCATGCCCGGCTCCTTCCAGGTGCACCGTCAGGGTCACCGTCTGGGCGGCGCCGTCGGTGGCGATGTCGAGCGCGTCGACCATGTGCTTGATCAAGAAGAGGCCCCAGCCGCGCGGCTTCTGCTCGCCGGCCAGCTTGGCCTCGAGGTTCGGTTCCTCGGTGTCCGGGATGAGCCCGCTGAGCCCCCGGTCGGTGATCCTGACGACGAGATCGCCGCCCGCGAGGGCGACCTCGACCTCGACAGGAACAGCCGGATCGCTCTGGCTGCCGTACTCGATGGCATTCATGGCGGCCTCGCTGACCGCGGTCTTGAGCCGTTCGAGGCGAGCGTCCCCGAGGCCCAGTCGTGCGGCCGCTTCGGCGACCCGGTCCATCGCCACGCGCTCGTTACCCGGCTCGCCCGGCAGCGTGAGCCGCAGCAGGACCTGGTCGCCGACGGCGGGCAGCGCCCCGGCCTCGGACCCGAGCTGCGGGCTTCCGAACTCGGACCCGAGCTCGACGCTCTCG
This sequence comes from Candidatus Limnocylindrales bacterium, assembly GCA_036758145.1. GTDB lineage: Bacteria > Chloroflexota > Limnocylindria > Limnocylindrales > CSP1-4 > SPCO01. The sequence continues at coordinate 10,711 of DAIOXD010000024.1, read as the reverse complement.
GCCCGCGCGTGCTCGGCGTCGACCGTCGCCGCGGGCGCATTCTCGAAGGATTCGCTCGGCTGGTCGCCCCCGCGGGTGCGCTGCACGGCGACCAGGGTGATGTCGTCCTCCTGGTCCCAGCCGCGCCCGACGAAGCGGTGGAGCTCCTCGAGAAGGTGGTCGATCAGCTCGCTGCCCGGCAGCTCGGTGGCCATCAACTCGCGGACCCGCGGGGTTCCGAACATCGCGCCGGACGGGTCGTGGGCCTCGTCGAGGCCGTCGCTGTACAGCAGGAGGCTTTGGCCAGCCGCCAGGAGGCCTTCCTTCTGCTCATAGGTCCGGTCCGGCAGCAGGCCGAGCGGCATGCCCGTCGCGCGCAGCTCAAGGACCCCATCACCGGTTCGCACGATGGGCAGGTTGTGCCCGGCGTTGGCATAGACGACGCGACCGGTGGCGGGCTCGAGGACCATGTAGAAACAGGTCACGAACATCCGCGGCGGCATCTCGGCGATCAGGATGTCGTTCGCCCGCTGGAGGACCTTCGAAGGCGAGACGAGGCGAGGCGCCTCGCCGCGCAGGACCGACTGCGTCCGGGCCATCAGCAGCGCCGCCGGGACACCCTTGCCGGTCACGTCGCCGACGACGAGCCCGAGCCGGTCGTCCGGCAGCTGGATGAAGTCGTAGAAGTCGCCGCCGACGGCGCGCGCCGGCGCGTAATG
>DAIOXD010000024.1:7112-10003 GCA_036758145.1 Candidatus Limnocylindrales bacterium | reverse complement strand
CCTGCCAGTTCGGCAGCTGTGGCAGCTCGTGCGGCAGGAACTGCTGCTGGATCATGGTCGCGACCCGCATCTCCTGCTCGAGACGCTCGCGGGCCTGGATCTCGAGGGCCTGCTCGCGCACGAGCTGAGCGACCCGGATCGCGGGCGCCGCCTGGCCCGCGAGGGTCGAGAGGAGCTTGCGGTCGTCCGACGAGTATTCCTGGTCGGACAGACGGGGGCCGAGATAGAGGGCCCCGATCAGCTCGCCCTGGGCGATCAGCGGAACGACGATCCTGAGGCCGGCGTCGCGGAGCGCCCGGACGGCCGGCGAGTCGAGCTCGAGGCGATCGAGCTCGACCACGCCCGATGCCGCCTGAAGGAAGCCGAACAGGGGGTCGCTGGGCGCGATCTCGATGGCCGGAGCGGTCGCGCTCGCGCTCGGCGCCGGCCCTGCGTTCGTAGTCGTGGTCGCGGACGAAGCGCTGGCGACCGCACCTGTCTCGCGACTTGCCCGGCGTCCGACGCGCTGTCGAAGCGTGTTGATGAAGGTCATGCCCGACTTCTACGCCTCCGTCGTCCGGGATTCGTTACGAAACATGGGCACGATGGTCCTCGCTTACGATCCAGGGTCGGACTGCCGGATCCAGACGCCGACCGCGACCGGGGCCACGGTTCGGACGACCACATCCTGGACGTCTTCGCCCAGACTGGCCAGATCGACGTTGTCGCGCAACCGGGCCCCGAATGCAGCCAGGGTTCGCTCCGCGTCGTAACGGGCGCGATTGAAGCGCCGATCGACCGTCTCCTGGATGCGCCGGCGAACTGGCTGGAACAGGGTCGCCACGATCAGCGTCGAGGCCGCCACGGCGATCGGCCCGCCGCTCGTGATCGAGGCCAGCGTCGCCTGGAGCAGCAGGATGACGGCGACGAACACCGAGCCCAGCACCGCCGTCACGGCCGTATAGCTGATCGTGCGGCTGACGATGCGGTCGATCTCGTAGAGGCGGTAGCGCAGGATGGCGATGGTTGCTGCGATCGGCAGCAAGGGCGCGACGAGCAGCGTGAGCAGGGCGTTGAGAGGTGCGGTCGCCGTCCCGAACTGCACAAACGGCGTCACCGCGATGAGGCCGATCTCGACGGCTCCGGCGAAGGTGAACCACTTGAGCTGACGGCGCTCGACGCCGCGCGATCGGCGGAAGCGGACCACGAGCGCGAGGACCGAGGCGACCGCCGCGATGGCGGCCAGGAGGAGGCCGATCCCCTGCACCACGATCGCCGTCTGCAGGGCCGGGACCTCCGGATACGGTGGCTGGGACGTCTCGAGGACGAGGCCGCGGACTGGCCAGGCGGCGACGGCCATCGGGACGATGATCAGCACGAGCGACACGCCGATGAGCCAGACCAAGGGTCGCCAGCGCGGTGACGGCAACCGTCCGTCCGGGAAGAGCAGGACCGAGAGGGTCAGGAGCAGGACGTAGCCGGGCGCCCACGCCCAGACCCCGGCCCACGACAGCTCCGCTGCGAGCGGCAGCGGGGTTGTGTGGGTCAGCGGGCCGTAGCCCGAGTACACGCTCGCGAAGGTCGCAAGACCCTGGGAGAGGCCGATCACGAGGAAGATCCAGCCGATCGCATTGGCCGGGCGGCGCGAGGCCACGATCCAGCCGACGAGCGTGAACGTCGCCGCCAGGGCGTAGCCACCGGTCGTGTTCCCATCGAGCGGCGGGATGTTGCCGTCGACGGCGGCGACGACGAGGACGGCGATCGCACCGACCTCCAGGGCAAGACCCAGCGCGGCGAGCAGGTGGGCGAGTCGGCGGATCGCGACCGGGTGCCCCGTCGTCCGACCGGTCACCGCGCCACCTCGCGCAACCACACCACCGCCGTCGCCGGCTGCATCGTCCGCTGAAGGGTCGCGGTTAGCGCCCCGGTCACCCGCTCGACCTCGACCTCGTCGCGAATCTGGGCGGCGAAGCGCTCGACTTCGCGCTCGGCGTCGTACCGGGCGCGGTTGAAGCGCCGGTCGACGACGTTCTGGATGCGCCGCCGGACGGGTTGGAAGAGCGAGGCGACGAACAGGGTCGAGACCGCGACCGCGATCGGCGTGCCGCTGGTGACCGGCGCGAGCAGTTCCTGGAGTACGAGGATCGTGGCCACGAATACGGCGCCCAGGATGACCGTCACCACGGCATACGCCAGCGTGCGGCTGATGATCCGGTCGATGTCATAGAGGCGGTAGCGGAGGACGGCGATGCCGATCCCGACCGGCAGAGAGGCGAAGGTGCCCGTGAGGATCGCGTTACTCGCGTCGGTCACGGCCTCCGACGAGCCGGTGAGGGTTAGCAGCGGGACCTGGGCGACGAGGCCAAGGCCGACCAGCAAGGCTGGGTACAGGAGCCATTTGATCTGTTGGCGCTCGATCTCCCGCGCCCGCCGCCATCGCACGATGACTGAAACGACCGCCAGCAGGGCCACCAGCAGGAGCAGCGGAAACGCCGCGTCGAGCGCCCCGAGCACCTCTCCGACCGAGCCGCCCAGCGCGAACGGGTTGGGCACCCGGCTGTCGCCGATGAACGGGCTCCCGAAGCCCACCCCGAGTACGATGGCGAGCATCACGCCGATGGCGAGCCACAGGACCGGCCGCCACCGTCGGGACGGCAGCCGGCCGTCGGGGAAAAGCAGCAACACAACGACCGCGAGCCCCACTCCGACACCCCATGCCCACGCGCCCGCCCACTGCGCGAACAGGGCGGGCGAGAGGCCACCACCGGTCGGCTGCGGCAGGCTGACGCTCAATCCGCCGACGCTGTAGCAGAGAGCGGACGCCAGCAGCAGCCAGCCGATCGGGTGGCCCGGACGTTTCGACGCGACCAACCCTCCAAGCGTCGAAAAGGCGAGGACGAACGCAAGGAAGG
>DAIOXD010000024.1:0-7102 GCA_036758145.1 Candidatus Limnocylindrales bacterium | reverse complement strand
GCGTTCGCCAGTGTCCCGGTCCTGGCGGGGTTGGCGGGGCTGACCAGCCCATAGCCAAGGAAGACGACGAGGAACGCGACGCTCACGAGCCACACGGAGCGGGCGAGCCAGGCCGCTGACCGGCTGCCCGGCCCGCTCACGATCTGGTTCGTTCCGGTTGCCGACGGCAGACGGTTGCTCATCGTTCGACGACTCGTTCGGATGGGCGCAGCCAGATCCCCGCTGACGCCGGCTGAACGGTCCGCTCGAGGACCCGCACGACTTCTGCGCTCAGCTGCTCGATGTTGACCTCGTCGCGGATCCGTCCGGCGAAGGCTTCGGCCGATTGCTGGGCGTCGTACCGGGCGCGGTTGAAGCGCCGGTCGACGACCGCCTGGATCCGCCGGCGAACCGGGGTGAAGAGCGCGAACACCGCGAGCGTCGACGCGGCCACGGCGACCGGTCCCTCACTCTCAGTGACTGACGACAGCACCGCCTGGAGGCCGAGGAAGCCGGCCACATAGACGACCGCCAGGACGGCCGTCAGGATCGCGTAGGAGACCGTCCGACTGATGAGCCGGTCGATGTCGAACAGCCGGTAGCGCAGGATCGCGATGGCGGCAGCGGCGGGGAGAAGGACCAGCGACGAGAGCGTGAGGTTCCAGACGGCATCGGCGAATGGGATGACGGTCAAGCCCAGGAGCGGGACGGACAGCGATACCAGGAGAAGCGCCGTTACGACGCCGGTGGCCCAGCCGAACCACTTGAGCTGCTGGCGCTCGACTCCCTCCGATCTACGGATCCGGACCGCCAGGAGTACGACGCAGCCGATCATGACTGGCACCAGGGTGAGCTGACCGATGGTGTTGAACACCTGGAGCGCCGGTGCCCAATCCGGCCGGCCGAGCGGATTGACCAGACCGGGAACGGGCGGTTGCACCGGGCTGCCCGGCATGAACAGCGACGCGATCGCGCTTGCCAGGGCTCCCAGGATCTCGACGAACGGTAGGACCCACCATCGCCGGGATGGCAGGGTTCCGGTCGGGAAGTAGATGAGCAGCAGGAGGATGCTGACGAAGCCCAAACCGCCAAGCTCCTGGCCGATGGTGACCAGCCAGGCGATCTGGGGGCTGGGCGGGAAATCGATGGCCAGCCCGTCTGATGCGAAGCTGAGACTCCAGCCAAAGGCGAAGAGCAGGAACAGCCAGCCGATGGGGTTCCCCGGGCGCCGGACCGCGATGAGCGCCCCCAGAATTGGCGTCCCGAAGATGAATAGCCCGACCGAAAGGATCTCGAACGGAGCCACGTTGGGACCCGCAAGCCCAGGTTGCGGCGGGATGAACAGCGAGGCGAGGGAGTAAACGCTGGTCAGGATCGCGAGAGCGGCGAGGAACAAAGCAGCCAGACGTGCCACCCTGCGCCTCACCCTTTCCCTCCCGCTCGCAGCCAGAGCGCGGCCGACGCCGGCTGCATCGTCCGCTGAAGGGTCGCCGCAAGCGCATCCGTCACGCGCTCGACCTCGACCTCGTCGCGCACGTGCGCGGCGAAGCGCTCGACCTCGCGCTCGGCGTCGTAGCGGGCGCGATTGAAGCGCCGGTCGACGACGCTCTGGATCCGCCGCCGGACGGGCTGGAAGAGGGCGAACACCGCCAGGGTCGAGGTTGCCACGGCGACCGGTCCCTCGCTGCTCGTGAATGGGGCAAGGAGCGCCTGGAGCCCGAGGAAGCCAGCGATGTAGACCGCGGCGAGGACCGCCGTGACGATCGCGTACGAGATCGTCCGGCTGATGATCCGGTCGATGTCGTAGAGGCGATAGCGCAGGATCGCGATCCCGATCGCGATCGGCAGGCAGGCGAGCGCGATCAGGCCCACCAGCCAGGCGGTGTCGGAGACGGGACCCGTGAACACGATCGAGACACCAAACGCGATGGCGGTGAAGAAGGCGACGAACAGGAACCACTTCAGCTGCTGGCGCTCGACCCCTCGCGAGGCCCGGAACCGGACGACGACACTGGCCAGGGCGACGAGGAACGCGGGCGGCGCCGCCAGGTTGCTGAGGGCCCCGATCGCCTGTATCCAGCTCGAGACCGGCTCGGGCAGCTGCACCGGGTTGCTGACCCCATCGAACCCCGGCATTGGACCAGGAGCGGCGGCCCCGGCCAGCGTGGCCGCCAAGATCGCCACGATCGCGAATCCCGCGAACGCCCTCCAGCGAGGCCCAGTCAGGTGGCCGGTCGGGAACAGGAGGGGCAGAAAGATGAGCAGCAGGCCGATCATCAGCGTCGATACCCACTTCGCGACCCAGTCGATGGGCACGACGAACGGAAGGGTCGCGCCCACCAGATGGCCCAGAGCTTCATAGTCGCCACTGCCGAACGTGACGGCCGCCCCGAGGCCGGCGACGAGGAGAAGCCAGCCGATCGCGTTGCTCGGCCGTCGGATCGCCAGCAGGCCGCCGACGAGTCCAAGGTCGACGACCAGCGCGGTGGGAATAAGTTCGAAGGCAATGCCCCCGAGGTTTCCCTGGAACGCGTAGGCGATGCCCAGGGTCGCGGAGAACACGCCGATCACAACGGTCGCCACCATGACGGTGACGGCAATCCACATGGCCAGCCGCGTCCGGTACCTCACCGGGTCTGCCCGGTCCGCAGCCAGAGCGCGGCCGACGCCGGCTGCATCGTCCGCTGAAGGGTCGTCGTCAGCACCTCGGCCACCCGCTCGACCTCGACCTCGTCGCGGACGTGGCCGGCGAATGCCTCGACCTCCCGCTCGGCGTCGTAGCGGCTCCGGTTGAAGCGTCGATCGACGAGTCCCTGGATCCGTCGCCGGAGCGGAGCGAAGAGGGCGAAGACCGCCAACGTCGAGACGGCCACGGCGATCGGCCCCTGGCCGTCGGTGACCGGGGCGAGGAGCGCCTGGAGGCCGAGGAAGCCGGCAACGTAGACGGCGGCCAGGACCCCGGTGACGATCGCGTACGAGATCGTCCGGCTGATGATCCGGTCGATGTCGTAGAGTCGGTAGCGGAGGATGGCGATCGCGAGCGAGACGGGCAGTGGCAGCATCGCCAGGGCGAAGAAGCCGGGTGAAAGGGGTGCCGGCAGCAGGTTCGAGGCGGCGATGCCGATGAGCATCAGGAAGATCGCCGCCACGATCCATTTGAGCTGCTGGTGTTCGACCCCGTGTGACCGCCGGAACCGCATCGTCAGCGAGGCCGCGGCCGCCCCGAAGAGCACCAGGTAGATGACGAACGCGGCGTTCAGGAAGTCATAGAGGGGACGGATCGCAGCGACGTAGATCGGGTTCGGGATCACGTCCTGGCCACCCGCCATGCCCTGGCCTGTCACCTGGTAGCCCGGGTCGCCGACGGCGAAGACGAACGCGACGACGGCGAACGTCCCGACGGCCGCGGCGGCCACCCTCGCCCAGGCCGGCGAGGCGGGCCGGCCCGTCGGTGCCACGAAGGCGATGAGCACCGGGCAGGCAAGCGCGACGAGCCAGGTCCAGCCAAGTGCCGCGGCGATCCCGGGAGCGGGCAGCGGCAGCGCCTGGTCGTATCCGGCGACTGCGTAGCGCGAGATGAAGAACGAGCCGATCATCGAGAGGCTGAGCAGCGAGAGGAGCCAGCCGACGGGGTTCCTCGGCTGGCGCGAGGCGATCAGCCCGCCGAAGAAGGCGTAGGTCAGGACGATGGGCACCAGCAGGCGGTCGGTCGGGGTCCCGTCGCGCGCATCGATCGCCTCGAGGGCCAGGGCGCCGACGCCGAGCGCGGCAGCGGCCGCGAGCGGCAGCCACGGCGCGACCCTCCCCACGGTGCCCCTCGGTTCCGCACGGGCGAGTGGCGAGACCGACGACCGCGTCGTCATCGATCCGCTTCGGCTCGCATCGCCGGCGCCACCCTGATCAGGAGGCCCGAGACGAGGCGGTGCTCGAGGCGATACCCGGGGTCCGGGCCAGCGCCAGCGACCAGACGAGGGCGAACACGACCTGGAGCGCGACCAGCGCCCAGACCCGGGCGTCGCCGAGTCCGGCGTTGATCGCCACCACGACCACCACCGCGCCGAGTCCCCAAGCCACGGCGCAGGCCGAGCCAACGGCACGCATGGCGCGCTGATCCGCCAGGTCGCGGGCCAGCCAGCAGAGCACCCCGAAGCCGACGTAGGCGGCGCACGCCATGCGGGCGAGGGCGATCCCCATCGGATCGAGGGTGATGCCGAAAGCCCTCCCCATCGCGTCCGGCAGGACGAGCGCGAGGCCGCCCAGGACGAGCGAAACGAAGGCGTTTGCGGTTGCCACGGCGCGCGCGTTCATCGAGTTGCCTCCTTGTGTACTCCGTTTTCGTTCGGCCGACTCCGATGGTGGGGGCCAAACGTCCGCATTTCGTTACGACTTCGAGTGCGCTCCGTGTACCGTTACGACATGGCCACCACTCGCTCGACCGGAACGCTCCCGCTCCACGGGGATCCGCCACCGAGTGAGGATGACCGTCTCGTCATCCGGTTGCTCGGACCGGTGGTCGTCCTGATCGACGGGACGCCGCTTGCGGTCGACACCCGGAAGGCTATCGCGCTGCTGGCCTTTCTCGCCGTGACCGATCGGCCGGCCAGTCGGGAGTCGCTTGCGGCGCTGCTCTGGCCCGACTCGGACGAGGCCGCCGCTCGCGGCGCCCTCCGGCGCACCCTCTCGGTCCTCAGGTCGGCGCTCGGAGGGTTCGGGCTCGAGGTCGATCGATCGTCGGTGGCCCTCGCCGGCGGACCGGTCGTCGACGTCCAGCGCTTCCGGGCGGCGCTCGCGAGAGCGCGGGCCCACCGCCACGCTGTCGACGAACCATGCCCGGACTGTCTCGCCGCCCTGGACGAGGCGCTCGGCCTGGACCGAGGCGACTTCATGGCCGGGTTCTCCCTCCGCGACAGCGAGGCCTTCGAGGAGTGGCAGCTCGTCGAGAGCGAGGCCCACCGTCGTGAGCTCACCGGCGCCCTGGAGCGTCTCGCGCGAGGGCGCGCCGCCGGCGCCGACTGGAGCGGCGCGCTCGCCGCGGGCCGGCGCTGGCTGGAACTGGACGAGCTCCACGAGCCGGCTCATCGGCTCCTGATGACGATGCTGGCCCGGGTCGGGGAGCCGGCGGCCGCCGTCCGCCAGTTCCGGGACTGCGTACGTATCCTCGACGCGGAGCTCGGTGTGGCGCCGCTGCAGGAGACGATCGAGCTCTACGAGGAGATCCGGGCCGGGCGCATCGGGGCGGGCCTGCCGGCGATCGCCCGTCCCTCCACGCAAGTCGCGCCGCAACGGTCGGGCGTCGCACCGCTCGTCGGGCGGGACGGTGCGCTGGACGCCCTCGTCGCGGCGCACCGCACAGTCGGGCCGGACGGTCGACTGCTCGTCATCGAGGGCGAGCCAGGCATCGGCAAGTCGCGCCTCGCCGCCGCATTCGCCGATGCCGTCCGGAGCCGTGGCGGGATCGTCCTGGAGGCCCGCGCCTACGCCGGCGAGGAGTCGATCGCCTTCGCGCCGATCACGGCGCTCCTCCGCGCCGGCTCGGAGGCGCCGGGAGCCGTCGACCGCCTTTCCTCCGTCCGGCCCGACTTGCTCGAAGCCGCTGGGCGCCTCGTGCTCCTCCAGACCTCGAGCCGGAGCGACCGGGTCCGCGAAGGCGCGAACGCACGAAGGATTCCCGGAGGCGAGGGCGGGCTCGACCCGTTCGGTCGCGCCCGACTCATCGAGGGCCTCGCCGAGGTCCTCACCGCATTGGCCGGTGGTCCGGTCCCCGGCGTGCTCATCATCGACGACCTCGACTGGGCGGATGTCTCGACGCTCGATGTGGTTGCCTATCTTGGCCACCGGCTCGAAGGCCGACCGCTGGCGCTCCTCGCCACCTGGCGTCCGCTCGAGCCGTCCGACGACGCGCGTCGTCGCCTGCTCGTGACCGCCGTGCGAGATGGCCTCGCCGAGCGGGTCGGTCTCGAGCGGCTGGGGCGGGCTGACGTCGCGGCGCTGGCGAGGGCGGTCCTGGGCGACGCGGCGACGAACGAGCTGGTGGACGCCGTCTTCGCCGAGTCGGAAGGTCTTCCCCTCTACGTTGCCGAGGCGCTCGCGGTCGAGCCGATCGCGGTCGGCTCGATCCCCGGGGGGGTCCTCGCGCTGCTGCGGAGTCGGATCGCCTCGGTCGGGGAGGTGGCCGGCCAGATCCTCGGCGCCGGTTCGGTCATCGGGCGCTCGTTCGACTTCGAGACCGTCCGTGAGGCGTCCGGTCGGAGCGAGGAGGAGACGATCGGCGGACTCGAGGAGCTCATCCGCCGCGGGCTCATCAAGGAGGCGGGCGCGAGCGACGGTGACGTTCGGTTCGACTTCACACACGGTCGGCTGCGGGACGTCACCTACGAGTCGCTCGGTCTCCTGCGGCGGCGCCTCCTCCACCGGCGTGTGGCCGAGGCCCTGCGCGCAGCAGCCGCGGATGTCGGCGAGTCCGGCGCTCGCTGGTCACGGATCGCCCAGCATGAACGCGAGGCGGGTCGGTTCGCCGACGCGGCCGAGGCACATCGTCGAGCCGGCGAGGACGCCCTCAGGATGTTCGCCAACCACGAGGCGCGAGAACACTTCGAGACCGCACTGGCCCTCGGCCATCCGGCCAGCGCCGAGCTCCACGAGGCCCTCGGTGAAGTCCTGACGTTGCTCGGGGACTATGCCGGAGCCATCGCCCATCTGGAGGCCGCGGCTGCGACCGGACGGCCGGGTCGGGATGCGGGCATCGAGCACGCTCTCGCGCTGGTCTACGCACGACGCGCCGACTGGCATCGAGCCGCCAGCCATGCCACCGCAGCGCTGGCTGCGGCACCGGACGATCCCATCGTCCGATCGGCTCTGTTGGCCGATCGGAGCGCGATCGCCCGACGTGCGGGAGATCCGGTCGCGGCCGAGCGGCTCGCGCACGAAGCACTCGACGTCGCGGAGGGCGCCGAGGATGCCGCCGGTATCGCGCGCGCCTGCCAGGTGCTCGGGGCGCTGGCGCGGGCACGCGGCGACCTGCATGCCGCGCGGGGTCTCCTCGAGCGCTCCCTGGAAGCGTCTGTCGTGCTCGACGATCCCGGCCTGCGGATCGCGGCGCTCAACACGCAGGCGCTCGTGCTGG
>DAIOXD010000023.1:0-13635 GCA_036758145.1 Candidatus Limnocylindrales bacterium | reverse complement strand
TCGCGGAGCTGGCGCATGACCTCGATGCCGTCGAGGTCGGGCATCACGATGTCGAGAAGGACGATGTCGGGCCGGACTTCCTCGGCCTTGGCGAGCGCCTCCTCGCCGCTACCGGCGGTGACGACGCGGAACCCTTCCTCGCCGAGGGCGATCGATACGAGCTTCGTGATCCGTGGTTCGTCGTCGGCAACGAGGACGAGCGGTTGGGTGCTCACGGCCACCTCCATTCGATGACATGGTGACGGTCGACGCTCGAAACGTCATCAGTCTGGGCACGATTCGGTCGGATGTGCTGCATCGAGCCGGAGCATCGATTGGGTGGCCTGACGGCGGCTGCGTCGCCACTTGTAATACTCATTGCATCCACGTTGCAATCGGGTTTGTCGGACTCGCAGCGGGTACCGACCCGCAAACATCGGCCCGGCGCGAGATGGGCTACGCTGGCCGCAAGCATGTATTTCGACGAGTTCAAGCACCAACTCCCCGACATCGACCCCGAGGAGACCGACGACTGGATCGCGTCGCTCGACCAGGTCGTCGCCCACGAGGGCGAGGCGCGGGCGCGCTTCATCATCTACAAGCTCCTCAAGCGGGCTCGGCAGCTCCAGGTCGGGCTCCCGCCGCTGACCCAGACGCGTTACATCAACACGATCAGCCCGGAACAGGAGCCGTCGTTCCCGGGTGACGAGGAGATGGAGCGGCGCATCCGCCGGCTGATCCGCTGGAACGCGGTGGCCATGGTCCTGCGCGCCAACAACCAGTTCTCGGGGATCGGCGGCCACCTCGCCACGTACGCCTCGGCGGCCACGCTGTACGAGGTGGGGTTCAACCACTTCTTCCGAGGCAAGGACGGCGGCGGCAGCGGCGACCAGATCTTCTACCAGGGCCACGCCGCGCCGGGCATCTACGCGCGCGCGTTCCTCGAGGGCCGGCTCGGCGTCGATCAGCTCGACCATTTCCGGCGCGAGACGAGTGGCCCCAATGCCGGCCTGAGCTCGTACCCGCACCCGCGCCTGATGCCTGACTTCTGGGAGTACCCGACCGTCTCGATGGGTCTCGGGCCCCTGAGCGCGATCTACCAGGCCCGCTACAACCGCTACCTCCTCAACCGCGGCCTGCTCGACACCACCGGGTCGCGGGTCTGGGCGTTCCTCGGCGACGGCGAGACCGACGAACCCGAGACCCTCGGCGGGCTCCATGTCGCGTCGCGCGAGGGACTCGACAACCTGACCTTCGTCATCAACTGCAACCTCCAGCGGCTCGACGGCCCGGTCCGGGGCAACGGCAAGATCATCCAGGAGCTCGAATCCGCGTTCCGCGGGGCGGGCTGGAACGTGATCAAGGTCATCTGGGGCCGGGAGTGGGACGAGCTCCTCGCCCGGGACGTGGACGGCCTCCTGGTCGAGAAGATGAACGAGACGCTCGACGGGGAGTTCCAGAAGTTCTCGGTCGCCGGCGGCGCATACATCCGCGAGCACTTCTTCGGGCCTGACCCGCGGCTGCGCAAGCTCGTCGAGCACCTGAGCGACGACGACCTCGCCAAGCTGCGCCGCGGCGGCCACGACTACCGCAAGGTCTACGCCGCCTACAAGGCGGCGACCGAGCACACGGGCGCACCCACGGTCATCCTCGCCCACACCGTGAAGGGCTGGACACTCGGCCCGGGCGTCGAGGCACGCAACATCACGCACCAGGCCAAGAAGCTCAATGAGGCCGAGCTGCGGATCTTCCGCGACCGGCTCGAGCTGCCGATCCCCGACGCCACGCTCAAGGAGGCGCCGTACTACCACCCGGGTGCCGATTCGGAGGAGATCCGCTACCTCGTCGAGCGTCGGCGGATCCTCGGCGGACCGTTGCCGCATCGCGTCGTCCGGTCGGCGCCGTTACCCGCCCCGGCGGCCGCGGTCGATGCCGAGTTCGCCGCCGGCAGCACCACCCCGGTCTCGACCACGATGGTCTTCGCCCGGATCCTGCGCAATCTCATCCGCGACCCGGAGCTCGGACCACGGATCGTGCCGATCATCCCGGACGAGGCACGGACCTTCGGGATGGACCCGCTCTTCAAGGAGGTCGGCATCTACTCGGCGCTGGGCCAGCGCTATTCGCCGGTCGACTCGGAGCTCGTCCTCTCGTATCGCGAATCGACCGACGGCCAGGTCCTCGAGGAGGGGATCACCGAAGCGGGCTCGATGGCCAGCTTCCAGGCGGCCGGCACCTCCTACGCCACGCACGGCCTGGCGACCATCCCGTTCTACATCTTCTATTCGATGTTCGGGTTCCAGCGGACGGGCGACCAGATGTGGGCGTTCGGGGACGCGCGCGGGCGAGGATTCCTGATGGGCGCGACGGCAGGGCGCACGACGCTCACCGGCGAGGGTCTTCAGCATGACGACGGGCACACCCAGATCCTGGCCTCGACAGTCCCGAACCTGCGCGCCTACGACCCGGCATTCGCCTACGAACTGGCGGCCGTCGTCCGCGACGGCATCGAGCGGATGTACGGGGCGAAGCCCGAGGACGTTTACTACTACGTCACGATCTACAACGAGAACTACGCCCAGCCGGTCCGGCCCGAGGATCTGACCGACGAGGCCATCCTGCGCGGCCTCTACCGGTTTGCGGCAGCTCCGGACCTCGGTCGCGAGGCACACCCGGCGCGGCTGCTCGGCTCGGGCTCGATCCTCCAGCAGGTCCTCGCCGCGCGCGACCTTTTGGCCGAGAAGTTCGGTGTCGCGGCCGAGGTCTACAGCGCGCCGTCGTTCCCGCTGCTTCGTCGCGACGCGCTCGAGGCGGAGCGCTGGAACCGCCTCCACCCGGATGCCAAGACCGCCCGCGTCCCGCTGGTCAGCACGATCCTGCCGTTCGAGGGCGGCCCGATCGTGGCCGCCACGGACTGGATGAAGGCCCTCCCCGACATGGTCGCGCGCTGGCTGCCACCGCACTACCTGGCGCTCGGGACCGACGGCTTCGGACGGAGCGACACGCGCGAGAACCTGCGCGCCCTGTTCGAGATCGACCCGCCCCACATCGCGGCGGCGACGCTCGTCGGGCTCGCCCGCTGTGGCGCGCTCCCCGCCGGGAAAGCCGCCAAGGCGATCCGCGAGCTCGGGATCGACCCAGACAAGACGGATCCGCTCGCGCTCTGAGCGCGAGCCATCGACCGTGCCCGTCACGCGCCCGATAGGTCGACTCCGGACCCTTGTGGTGCCGCCGTGGGCCGTCGCCCGCTACCGTGTGTCGACCGACGTCAACCGATCCATGACCGTCGCTGCAACCGACACCGCCCATGGGTCGGTCCCGAGGAGGACCTCATGACCCGTCCGTTGCGCATCGCCCAGGTCGCGCCGCCGATGGAACGCGTCCCGCCGCGCGCCTACGGCGGGACGGAGCGCATCGTCCACGAGCTCGTGCGCGAGCTCGATCGGCGCGGTCACGACGTCACGACCTTCGCCAGTGGCGACTCGAACGTTCCCGGTCGCCTGGTCGCGACCGTCCCCGAGGCCCTGCGACCCGGCGGCTTCAGCGGGGACCCCTCCCCGTACTTCTACCTCACCATCCACGCTGTCCTCGACCACATCGACGAGTTCGACGTGATCCATAGCCATCTCGAATGGGCGAGCTTCCTGCTCGCCCGGATCTCGCCGATCCCCGTCGTCTCGACGTTCCATGGGCGGCTCGACCTGCCATGGGCGGAGGCGTCGTTCAAGTCCGCCCCGCCCGGACTCGTGGCGATCAGCGCGAACCAGGCCTCGACCCACCCGGACGTCCCGTGGGCCGGGATCGTCCACAACGGGCTGACCCTGGATGACGCGCCCTTCGACCGACGTCGCGGCGACGGTCTGTGCTTCGTCGGGCGGGTCGCGCCCGAGAAGGGGATCCTCGAGGCGATCGAGATCGCGAAGTTGACCGGCCGGCCGTTGCGCATCGCGGCGAAGACGAGCCAGCTGCCGATCGAGCGAGCGTATTACCAGGACATCTTCATCCCGGCGCTCGAGGCCGCGGGATCGTCGGTCGAATTCCTGGGAGAGCTCGAGCAGACCGACCGCGACCTGCTCTTCGCCGAGTCCTACGCGTCGCTGATGCCCGGTTCCTGGCCCGAGCCGTTCGGGCTGGTCGCCATCGAGGCGCTCGCGTGCGGGACGCCCATCATCGCCCGCCGAGTCGGGGCGCTGCCCGAGATCATCCGCGATGGCGTCGACGGCTTCTTCGGCGACGACATCGAGCAGCTCGCGTATCACGTCGATCGGATCGCGGATCTCGACCGCGAGGCGATCCGGGCGTCGGTCCTGGAACGGTTCTCCGCCGCGCGGATGACCGACCGCTACGAGGAGATCTACCGGACCCTGCTGGATGCCGGCGCGAACGCCGATGCGGGCGGCCGGCGCCCGCGTGCGCTCGACCCGATCGCGGCCGGTCTGGCCGCCACCGGCCGGGCGTCCTAGCTCGGAACCCGGGAGGGGCGAGGCGCTTTACGCTCGCGTCATCCCTCGTCGCAACCGCAGCCAGGCGAAGAGCAGGGTCACGACCGCGATCAGCGCCAGGACGCCGAACTCCCAGGTCTGGGTCGTGCCGCCGCGCAACATGATGTCCTGCATCAGCCGGATCCCGTGGGTCACCGGCAGCACGAAGGCGAGCGACCGGACGGGCTCGCTGAACTCCGAGATGGCCAGCACGAAGCCGCTGAAAAAGACCGAGGCGAGCAGGAGCAGGAGCGCAAGCTGGACGGCCTGTCGCTCGGAGTCGGAGATCACCGCGATCGCCAGGCCGAGACCGAGCGAGGCGAGCAGGACGAGCCCGATCGCCAGCGCGAGCAGTGACGGGTCGCCCAGCATCGGGACGTGGAATCCCGCGACGAGGAGCCCGACCGTCGTCGCCGCGATGAGCCCGCCGAGGATGAGGTACGCCAGGACCTTGCCCGCGATCACCTCCCAGGCGTTGACCGGCGCGACCCGGAAGAGCTCCATCGCACCGCTCATCCGTTCCCGGACGAGGGCGAGGGCGACGAGCGTCACCGCAAGGTGTTGGAGGATGAGCGCCAGCACTGCCGGGCCGTAGAAGGCCAGCACGACCGGCTCGACGGGGGCGACGTTGCGCACTTCGGTTCGGGTCGGTGCCGCCACGACGTCGGCCGGGATGCTGGCCGCGGCGGTCTGGCCGCTGGCGACCGCGATGGTCAGGCCCTGCGCGACGGCCTGTTTGATGATCGTCTCGTTGACCGCGTTGGAGATGTTCGCGGCGAGGAACCCGGCGTAGTTCACCTCGAACGGGTCGACCGTGTTGATCACGACCTGGATGACCGCCTGCTCGCCGGCGGCGAACTCGGCCCGGACGTCGGCCGGCGCCGCCACGACGACGTCGATGCTGCCGTTCGCGAGTCCTGGCTCGGCCGCCGCCTCGTCGGCGACCACCGCGACGATGTGCAGGCCGCCACCGGCCAGGTCCTGGTAGGTCTGCACCTCGGTGGGAAGACCCGAACCGGGTGGGATGACCACGACGGTCTCGAGCGGTCGGCGTGTTCCGTTGTAGCCAAGACCGAAGATGGCCATGATCAGGAACGGTCCGAGGACGAGGCTGAGCAATGCCCCGGGCCGCCGGATCACCTCGACGAGCTCCTTCCCGACGAGGGCCAGCAGGCGCAGGATCATCGTCGTCAGCGCCCTCATATGTCCGCCTCCGTCGCCGCCGCGGCGCGACTGCGCGTGACCAGCGTCGCGAAGACCTCGTCGAAGGAGAGCCGGACCTCGCGGGCACTCGAGACCTCGCCCCCCTGGGCGCGGATCGCATCGACCACGTCGGGCGTCGCGGTCCCGGCGTCGTCGACCGTGACGGTCAGTCGTCGAGGCCCGTCCTGGCGGACCTGGCGGACGAAGGGCAGCGACCGGAGCACATCGCCATCGAAGAGCTCGGCCGTCTCGATGTCCACCACGTCGCCCCCCGCCGCCTGGCGCCGCAGCCCGTCGGGCGTCGCCAGCGCGAGCAGCCGGCCATCGGAGATGAGCGCCACGCTGTCGCACGACTCGGCTTCGTCGAGGTATTGCGTGGTGACGATCAGGGTCCGACCCGCGTCGCGCAAGCGGTGCAGCTCTTCCCAGACGCGGCTGCGGAGGAGAGGATCGATGCCGGCGGTCGGTTCGTCGAGGAAGAGCATCGCCGGATCGTGGACGAGGACGCAGGCGAGCTCGAGCCGCCGTTGCATGCCGCCCGACAGCTTTCCGGCGCGCCGGCCGCGGACCGGCCAGAGTTCGACCAGCTTGAGGACCTCACCCGTCCGCCGGCGACGGGACAGGAAGAGCATCCCGAACAACGAGCCGACGAAATCCACGTTCTCGCGCACGGTCAGATCCGGGTAGAGCATGAACGACTGCGGCATGTAACCGATCCGCTCCCGCGTCTGTCGCCGGAAGCGATGGGGTTGCTCGCCGAGGACCGTCACCGTGCCGCGGGTCGGCGTGAGCGCGCCGGTCAGCAGCCGGATCGCCGTCGTCTTGCCCGCCCCCGACGGCCCGATGAGCCCGAGGATCACCCCCGGCGGGACGACGAGCGAGATGTCGTCGATCGCGAGCACACCCGGGAACTCCACGCTGGCGCCTTCGATCACGACTGCGGCCCGACTCGGGTCGATCTCGGGAGGCTCGGCGGGCGCGGCGGGTGGCGTCCCTGGATCGGCGATCACGGGGGGTCTCCGGCGTACGGGGCGGTCTCGTCTTCGGGTCGAGCATGCGCGTCTGCCGATTGCGCCTGACCCCACGCCGGCTCGACCGATATCCCAATCGCATCGCACCTGCAACGGGAACGATGCGGCGTCTGGCCTTTGGCCGCGTGCGGCTGCGAGCACCGTCCAGCGACGCTTCTTTCATGCCGATCCTAGACTCTGCGCGATGACCGAGACGGTCGATCGCGAATCGGCCCGAGCCGCGGGCCTGCGCTACTCCACCGATGCCAGGCCGGGGATCTCTCGTCGCTGGGCGGGCCGCGGGTTCGGGTACCGGCGACCGGACGGCGCGCCCGTCGCCGACGCCGCGACGAAGGAGCGGATCCGTTCCCTGGCCATCCCGCCCGCCTGGATCGACGTCTGGATCTGCCCCGATCCGGCCGGTCATCTCCAGGCGACCGGCCGGGACGCCCGTCGCCGCAAGCAATATCGCTACCACTCGCGCTGGAGCTCGCATCGGGGCGACGCGAAGTTCGAGCGGATGCTGGATTTCGCGAAGGTCCTGCCGCGCATCCGCCGCCGTTCCGAGGCCGACCTGGCGAGGCCCGGCCTGTCGCGAGAGAAAGTGCTTGCAACGGTCGTTCGGTTGCTCGAGCTGACCCTCATCCGGGTCGGCAACGACGAATACGCGCGTCTCAATCGCTCGTTCGGACTGACCACGCTTCGCACCCGTCACGCCAAGGTCAGCGGCACGGCGATCCGCTTCCGGTTCCGCGGCAAGTCCGGGAGGCAGCATGAGGTCGGACTGCGAGACCGTCGCCTCGCTGGGATCATCCGACGCTGCCAGGACCTGCCCGGGCAGGAGCTCTTCCAGTACCTCGACGCGGACGGCGAGCCGCACGACGTCGCGTCCGAGGACGTGAACGATTACCTGCGCGAGATCTCCGGGGCGGACGTGACCGCCAAGGATTTCCGGACGTGGGCCGGGACGGTGCTCGCGTATCGGGCTCTGCGGGCCCTTGCCCCGAGCACCGACGAGCGGGGTGCTCGCCAGAACGTCGTCGAGGCCGTCCGACTGACCGCGGACCGTCTGGGCAACACCCCGGCCGTCGCCCGCCGCAGCTATGTCCACCCGGCCATCCTCGAGGCTTATCTCGATGGCGCCATCGCCGGGGCACTACTCGAGGCGGCCGAGGAACAGGTCGACCCGCCGACGGCGCCGGATCGGGCCGAGGAGGCCGCGGTCGTCGCTTTGCTCAAGCAGCGGATGCGCAGCACCCGGTCGAGCCGACCCGCCAAGAGGCGCGCAGCGACCGCCCGCCAGGACCCGCGCTCACGCGGGGGAGGTGCGGAGTCCGGCTGAACGTGCGAGCGAGAACCCGAACTCGGCGCCGATCGGGCGGGCCGGCGCCGCCCACATCCGGCCGCGCAGCGCATGGACGAGCAGGTCCGCGACGTACAGGGCGATGCCACCGCCGGCTCGCCCAGCGGCGGTGACCGGCGTGCTCGATGTCAGGCCGAAGGGATCGCTGCCCGGGCTGGGCGCTTCGCCACGGTCGATGACCTTGACCGCCACCTCGGCCTCGTCTTCGCTGACGATCAGCTCGATGGGCCCGGCGGCCGCGCCGTAGCGGATCGCATTGTCGAGCAGGTTGCGCAGGATATGGGCGACGAACCCCTCGTCCGCTCCGTCGGCGACCGCGTCGCTCGTCCCGGAGAACCGCACCTCGAGCCCGGGATAGCGGGTCGTCGCGAGGTCGATGGCCGCGAGGGCCAGTCGCCCGACGGCGACCGGTTCACCGACGGGCCGGACGCCATCGCGCTCGGAACGAGCGATCACGACCAGGTCTTCGACAAGGCGATAGAGCCGGTCCGCCTCGGCGCGCACGTCCGCCGCCAGGGTGCGTCGACGACGAGCGTCGAGCGCGCGGGTGGCCAGCAGTTCTGCGCCGCCATAGATGGTGGTCACCGGCGTGCGCAACTCGTGGGACAGGATGTCGAGGAAGGCTTCGCGGTCGCGGTCGGCGAGAGTCCCGAACAGGCTTCCAGCCGGGCGGATCGAGTCGTTCGACTGAGGCACGGGCCGGGGATCCGTTTCCCGGCCTCGCTGGGCGCGCCCCGCCATGTCGCGCGGAAGCATGGCGCCATCTTCGGCGACGCCGGGGTCCTCGATCGTCAGCGCCCTCCGGTGGCACGTTACAGACGCGTCTCGCGTGGCCGGACGGACGCGCCTGGATATCCGGGGTGGCCGAACGCGAAGAAGCCCCCGGGAATCCCGAGGGCTTCGTCGGTTTGGAAGAAGGGACGTTACGGCCGGCGAGTCACGTCGCCGCGAAGCTCGTCGCCGGCGTTGCCCACCTTGTCGGCCAGGTCTTCGCCATCGCTCTTGCGCCAGGCAGCCTTGCTCGAGTCGGTCGTATCGCCGAGGCCGCGGTTGATGGCGTCGCCGGCGTCGCCGGCCTGCTCACGCACCTCGTCTCCGGCATTGCCGACCTTGTCGGTGAGGCTGTCGTTGCCATCGGCATCGCGGATGGCCTGCTTGGTCTGCTTCTCGCCTTCGCGATAGGTGTGCTTGACGTCGTCCATGGTCGATCTCCCGAGTTGGGTCGCTGCGTCGAGCGACGGTGAGATCACCCTACGGTGCGAGTCATCGCACGCATTCGACCTGGCGCCGGACGGCGGCTATCAAGCGCCTTGCACGCGACGCGTGCCGCTGGCTGCGCGCGTGCGACTCGAACGGTCGAGCATCGTCAGGCCCATCGCCGCCGCGGGCGTGAGGGCGGCCGCGACCAGGATCCGACTGGCGCCGCCGATGAGCAGGCCCATCGCGAAGCCGAAGGAGAGGATCGTCCCGACCGCGAGCATCTCGTCACTCCCGGCGCGCATCTGGCGGTTGGCGTCCTCGATCGCGGACCGCGTCGTGGCGGCGACGTCGGGCAACCGCGCGACGGCGTCGGAGGCGACGCCCTTGACGGTCTCCGCGGCGTCCGAGACCGCGCCGCCGACGGCGTCCGTCTTGGATGCCGCCGATCCGGGCGCTCGCGTCGCTGTCGTGTCGTAGGTGTCGGTGGCCATATCGTCTCCTTCGGGTGGTCCCGTCGCGCCCGGACTTCGGACCCGAGAATGGCGACGGACGACCCGGGGAGGGGACCCGGATCGTCCGTTGCGAGTCCTGGAGTCGCCCCGTCACTGGCGGTCCAGGCGATCGTGTTCGAATGTGAGGTGAACCGATCGTAGGGTCGGCGCCGTGCAACTTCGACAAGCGCGAGGGCCCGTCGCATTGCATCGGCATAACGGTCTGGGGCCGACCCTCCCAGGGTGAGGCTTGGAACGTCGGCCCCCGGACCCCCAGTGGCACGGGGACCGACTTGGTCCACCTTGCCGCCGGGGAGGTCGCGGGCGGACCCGTTCGGAGGCGTGTCACGTTGCAGAGGCGTGGCGGACGGCGATCGCGGCCGACGTCGAACGAGACCGGAATCGCGAACGCCCGCCTCGTAAAGGCGGGCGTCCTGGGCTTGCGATCCGGCCGACGAGGCCGGCCAAGGCGTTGATCAGACGCCGCGACCGACCCGGCCCCGGCCTGTGACCATCCCCACGACGAGGACGACGATGACCGCACCGATGACGGCGACGACGATCGTCTCGATGTTGATCCCGGTCGTCAGATCCTTGTTGAGGATCAGACCGGCCAGGAAGCCGCCGACCAGAGCGCCGACGATGCCGAGGACGATGTGGCCGATGACGCCGAGTCCTTCGTCACCCTTGACGAGGAAGCCGGCCAGGTAGCCGGCGATGGCGCCGACCACGATCCACGCGATGATGCTCACCTGTATACCTCCATCCCCACGCGGGCCTCGCACCCGCCTGCTGGGGTCTCGTTCCGATCCCGGATGGGATCTGCTCCGCAATGTCACCCGACGAACGGACCGGGAGGACAACGTGGCAGCTCGCCCACGTAACAACGGAATGTCAGGCCCGGCCCCTCGCCGGACCTGCGATGCATCTGCGATGGGCGGGCGGCACGGCACACGTGTGCTCGGGATGAGCCGGACCCGATGCTTGGGCCACAGATCGGGGACGACCGGACCAGGAGTCAACCATCGATGCTTCACCTTCCGCTATCCCACGCACGACAGGGAGGCGCGACACCGCGACCCCAGCGTCGGCCGGACTACGCCATGGATGTCTTCCAGTACGGCACCGCCGTGCTGGCCATCGCCGTGGCCGTGCTGCTCGCAGCGGTTCGCTGAGCGCCGGCAACAGGCCGTCCGTCGGACTGCGCGTCCGCCTCTACGACGCGGACGGTCGGGATCGCGAGGTCCCGATCAAGGACCGGCTGGCGGGGGAGATCGGCGATCGCCAGCTCCTATGGATCGACCTCGACGGGCGTGACCACGAGGACCTGCGGGCGGTCGCCGCCGCCGTCGAGCTCGAACCAGCCCTGGTCAGGCTGCTGGGCACGGCGCCCGAGCGGGCCGACATGACCAGTTACCCGGAGCACGTCCACCTGATCCTCCAGTCGATGGAGTCGGACGAGCCGGCCGCCGGGGAACCGGGCACGCTCACCCGCAGGCCGATCGACCTCGTCGCCGGTCGCAACTGGGTGGTGACGGTCCATGACGGTCCGGTCCGCGCCTTCGAGCGGATCGACGCGTCGACCGAGGGCGAGTCACGGCTCGGGGCGCTCGACGCCGCCGGCTTCCTGGCGTCGATCGCTGACGAGGTGCTCGCCGACTATCTCGAGCTGGCCGAAGGCATCGAGCGGGAGATCGACCACCTGGACGAACTCGCGCTCCGCCGGCGAAGCGAGGAGAACGTCCTCGTGAGCATCGTCGCCCTGCGCCGACGGATCGGCGTCATCCGCCGGACGCTCGCCCCGCATCGCGTCGCGTTCGCGGCGTTCGCCCGGCCGGAGATGGAGCTCTACAAGGACCTGGGCAAGCCCTGGCCGGGATTGACCGAGCATCTCGACCGGACGCTCGAGGCCATCGAGAACCTGCGCGAACTCCTGCTCGGGACGTTCGACATCCTGATGGGCCGCCAGGGCCAGGATTCGAATGAGGTCATGAAGGTCCTGACGATCCTGTCGGCGGTCCTCCTCCCGGCGGTCGTCCTGGCCGGCGTGATGGGGATGAACTTCCAGATGGACTTCTTCAACGACACCAACAACTTCTGGGTCGCGATCGGGATCATGGTCGCGTCGGCCGCCACCATCCTGCTCGTCGCGCGCTGGCGACACTGGATCTGAAGTCGCCCGGCCCTACTCGTCGAGTTCCGAGAGGGCGAACCCGAATTCCGCGCCGCCGTCGGGCCGCGGCGTTGCCCAGATCCGCCCGCCCATGGCGGCCACGAGCCGGGCGCACACGAACAACCCGATCCCGGCCCCGCTGGCGGCCGACGCGGTCCCGGGCGATCTGTAGAAGAGCTCGAACAGGCGAGTCGCCTCCTCTGCGGGGAAGCCCGGCCCGTCATCGAGGACGCGGACGATCACCTCGCCGTCGCCCGCCTCGGACGTGATCGTCACGGTGGATCCGCTGCCGCCGTACTTGGCGCCGTTGGACAGCAGGTTCCGGATGACCTGCTCGACGTAGGTCGGGTCGGCCGTGACGGTCGGCAGCGCCTGCGCCATCTCGACCGTGAAGTTCACGCCAGGCCAACGACCCTCCTCGGACTGGACGACGCGAGGGACGAGGCGCTGTAGCAGGACCGGCTCCCAGCCGATCTCGCCTCGACCCTCGCCGAAGCGGTTGAGCGCGACCACGTCCTCGACGAGGCGCTGTAGCCGTTCCGCCTCGTCGTGGATGTCACGGAAGATCCCGCGCTTGGTCTCGTCGTCGAGGGTCGAGATCTCGCGGGCCAGCAGCTTGGCGCCCCCGAAGATGGTCGTGACCGGGGTGCGCAGCTCGTGTGACAGGACGCCGATGAAGGTCTCCCGCACGAGCTCGCGGTGACGAGCCTCGGTCACGTCGCGCATCACGACGATGGTCTCCTCGCCATGGGTCGCCAGGCCCGTCTCGAGGTTCACCGGGTAGGTCGCGATCTCGAGCCAACGCTCGGGGTCGGCGCGGGTCGCCAGTTCGACCGGTCCGCCGGGATCCCCGAGGCTCGGCGCGAGCTCGTCCGGGTCGTGGAGCTGGCCCAGGATGTCCGCGAAGGTCCGCGGCTCGACGCCGGGGAAGAGCTCCTCGCTGGCGGGGTTGGTGAGGGTGATGGCCCCATCGGCCTGGCACACCACGACGCCTTCGCCCATCGCCCGGATGACCGCGTTCAGTTCCGCGGCGCGGGCGTGTTCCGCCTGGGCCAGGCGCTGGAGCCGGACCTGGACCTCGATCCGGTCGCGGACATCGCGCGCGATGGCGACGATGCCGCCCGAACCGTCCGGCAGGCGCACCCGCTGGAGGGTGATCTCGACCGAGACCGACCGACCGCTGGCGGCGCGGTACTCGGCCATGACCGTCGCCACGTCACGCTCGCCCGCGGCGAGCGGCCCGATGAGGCGGGCCAGGCGCGCGACATCGGATGGCCGGAGGAACTCGTCGATCGGATGGCCGACGAGCGCCTCGCGGGCGCGTCCCAGGAGCTCACGGGCACCGCGGTTCGCCGTGACGATGGTGCGGTCGGCAGGATCGAAGACCACGATGGCTTCCACGACCGAGTCGACGATGGCCTCGGCCAGGGCGCGGTCGCGCTGATCGTCGGGACGACTGGAGGCGGTTCGTAACGCGTCCACCGGATCGGCCGTTGGCGTGGGGGCGATCGACTCTGGCACGGTTCCTCGATGATACTCGCGCCCGTTCGCCGGCCATGACGGGACCGGCCGGCTCCCGCTACTGGACCAGCCCGGCCGTATCGGCGGCTGCGGCCGGGCGCACGAGGGCGTTGCAGGCGCATCGCAACCGACCCGGATCTCCGGGCCCCGTCTATACTGCGGCCCCCAGATCCACGACATCATCGATCGCGAGGGACCAATCGATGCACGTCGC
>DAIOXD010000022.1:0-13797 GCA_036758145.1 Candidatus Limnocylindrales bacterium | reverse complement strand
GTGGTGGCGGTCCAACGCGCGAACCGCGACTACCTGCGCCGGTTCGGGATCTGAGCGCGCGATGGCTTCGGCGCATGCGCCAAGGAGGCCGGAGATCAGGTCCCCGGCCTCCTCGCGCTGGTTGCTCTAGGAGTTGGGATAGATCGCCCACCCGCTAAGGGAGCCGTCGGGCTCGAAGGTGACCGACCAGTCCACGGTGCACTGGCTGTCGTAGTCGGAGCACCACTCGCCCGCGTTCGCGAAGTTCCAGGTGGTCTCCTCGCCGGGAGGTTGGCTGACCGTGCCGGAGAAGTTGTCTCGGCCGCCGATCGCGTCGCCCCCGCCGCTGTCGCTGCCGAGGAAGTGCTGGTTGGTGACGTGGACGCCGTCGATGGTGAAGGTTCCGAAGCATGGACACGTGTATGACGCCGTGTAGTGCGTGACGGTCGCCGCGGACCCGGCCGCGGCGAACGCCGGACTGGCGGCGGTGATGCTGAGGGTGCCGGTGATCACCGCGAGGGCGAGGAGCCGCCTGGCCTGGCTCAACACGACACGGCCCCCGACGCGGCGACGGCACCGAACATCCCTGTGTTCCCGGGGGCGTTGTCGACCGACATCGCATGGGCCATGCCGCCGTTCGCACCGGCGCCCCACGAGGCCAGCATATTGCAGGCGCCGATGGCTCCCGTCCCGGGCGCGGGCGCCGTCGCCGCGAGGGCCACGCCCGCCGAGCTCGCCAGGCTCAATGCCAGCGCGCCCGCGACCGCGACTCGCGCCAATCGCGTCCTGATGTGACTCATGAGATGCCCCTTTCCTTCTCTTCGGAGATGACCACGTGCTCGATCTCGTGGAACGTTCGGACGCGTGAACCCCCGTCGGCGAAGACGGCTCGCACCGCGTCGTCGACTCCGGCCGGGTTGAACGCCCAGCCCTCGAGCACCACGGCGGTCGAAACCGTGTCGCGCAGGAGCGTGATATGCGAGACGCCGATGCGCCCGAGCCGAGCCGCTGAATCGGGCCCGACCAAGGGTTCGCCGGCATCTGTGTCCGCGATGAGCACGAGCGTGGCCATCCGACCTCCTGGGTACAGGGTCGACGACCGTGGTCGACTGGCACAACCCTAGGAGCGGACCCTCACCGAATCATCGGGAGGACTACCCACCGATGTCGCGCCTCGGATAGCGAAAGCCAGCTCCGTGCGATTACGCACGCCGAGCTTGGCGAGGACGTTCCCGACGTGGTGATCGACGGTCCTCGGCGAGATCAGGAGGGTCTCCGCGATCTCGCGGTTGCTGACACCGGCGGCGACCAGCCGGGCCACCTCGGCCTCCCGGGGACTCAGAGCCGCAACACCGGAGCCGCGCGAGGTCCCGCCTCGCCGCCATGCCCGCACGCCCAAACCGCGGAGCCTCTGCGACGCGAGCCGTTGCTGGGTGACGGCCCCCATCTCCTCCGCAAGCACGGCCGCCTCGGTGAACGCCCGAATCGACGCCGTGCGATCGACGTTCGCGAGCACGCGACCCAGGTCGAGCTCAGTCCAAACGAGCTCCTCGCGCAAGCCTGTGCCCTCGACGAGTGCGCCGAAGGCCTCGAGTGCGGCTGCCGCCCGCGGAGGAGCCTCCTCGGCTACGGCGATCGCGACCACGGCGCGGCCGCGACGGACGTCACGCAACGGGTATCCCCCGCCCGTCGCTTCGGCGTCGGCGGCGGCGAGCTCGCGCCGCGCGTCCTCGGGTCGGCCGATTCGGGCATAGAGCTCGGCCGCCGTCAACGCCAGTTCGGCCGCGCAGCGAGGACACCGGGCCAGCTCCGAGTCTGCTTGCGCAGACGCCAGCTCGGCTTCCACCTCGGCTGCGCGCTGGGAGCCTCCGAATCGCGCATGCCAGGCCGCGAGGTTCTGCCGGATTCGCGAGCGGAAGTGCGGATCGGGCTCGATCTCGGCGTCAGTCCGAAGGGCCCGTATCGCATCAGCTGGCTGGCCCAGCCACAGCTCGACAACGTGGAGCAGCGGCGCCGCATCGCCCCAGCGCCGGGGCACATTGCCGAGCCGGCTCTCGATCTCCTGCGCCTCGAGCGCGAACGCACGCGCCTCGGCGAGTTGGCCGAGCGCCAATAGCACCCGAGCCAGGCCCTTGCCGGCTTCGACGGTGGCGATCGGCGTGATCAATCGCCGCGACAGATCCCAGGCTTCCCTGAAGCTCGCTTCGGCGATGTCGAGGCGCCCGAACGGCAGGAGCGCGAAGCCGATCCGAACCAGGGCGTCCAGACGCAACTCCTCGTCGAGCCTCTCGGCCAGCCGAAGTGCGACCTCGCACAGCCGGATCACCTCGTCGCCGCGGTCCTCCTGCATCGCCGCATCGATCGCGGTGTGGAGGGCGGCGGTGTACGCCGCGCGGTCAGGCTGGGGCAGCCGATCGACGCCCCGCGCGGCCGCGGCCATGTCCTCGGCCGCGGCGAGCGCACGGGCAGCCATCCGGCCGCCGGCCAGGGTGTCGTGATCGAGCCAGAGGGCGACGTCCGCCTCGAGCGTGGCGAGGAGGACGTCGTCTCGCGCCGATCCATCGCCGATCGCGCGAGCGCGGTCGAGGTGGGCATGCGCGTCCGGGCGCCGGCGCGCCCGAAAGGCAGCGCGCGCAGCCTCGAGCTCGGCGTGACGCCGCGAGCGCGGATCCGTACTGAGCGCACCGACCTCGGTCCATAGCCTGAGAGCCATGTCCTGCTCGCCGACAGCGCCGGTGAGCTCGGCGAGCGCCTCCTCCAGAGCGAGCTGCTGCGCCGATCCCGGCTCCATCCCGCCGGCGATCGAGGCGAGAAGCCGGAGACCGTCGCTGCCCAGCAGACGCCGCTGCGGCGAGGCGGCCATATCGAGCGCGAGATCCGCCGTTGGCACGCCGGCTGCGACTCGATGCTCGAGGGCCTCGCGCAGGAGCGGCAGCTCGCCAGCGGCGTCCCGTTCGATGACCTCGGCGACTCGTGCGTGCAGCGCCTTCGCGGTCGGGACCGCGATCTTGCGAACGACCGCCTCCCGAATGAGGTCGTGCGATGTTCGCAGTGCTCCCGAGACTTCTACCGCGAGGCCCCGCCGGACCAGCTCGCGACGTGCCTGCGACAGCCGGTCGACCGGCCAGGCGAGGACCAACGCCAGGTCCTCCGCGAGGAGGGGCCGTCCCACGATCGCAAGGGCGGTGAGCAGCGCGATCGCGTCGGCGCCAAGGATGCGCAATCGACCTTCGATGATTTTCGACGGATCCGCTCCCTGGCGCTCGAGCGCGAGCGATTGCAGCCAGAACGGCGAGCCCCGCGCGCGGCGCCATAGCCCGGTTGCCGCAGCCTCGTCGAGGTTGGCGTCCAGGGCTCGGACCAGGGAGAGGGCCTCGTCCAGGCCGAGAGGTCCGAGCTCCAGTTGGGCGGCTCGTTCCGGCGGCAGGACGGAGTCGATCCCGTCCCCGAACATGGCGGCGACCGAGGACGGCCGCGCCGCTGCGACAACCACCAGGGCGTTGTGACTCGCGACCGCGGCCCGCAGCAGGTAATGGATCAACCCGAGGGAGAGGTCATCAACCCATTGCAGGTCATCGATCGCGACCAGGATCGGACCCGACGACGTGAGCGCTCGATGTGCGGCCTCGAAGATTCGGAGCGGGTCTCGCGCGTCCCGCCCGGATGCGTCGAAGACCAGTCGGCCGAGGTCGGACCCGGCTCGAGGGAGGTCGCTCAGATGGCGGAGCAGGCCCGACGCGGCGGCGAGCGGAACGGTTTGGACCGGCTCGAAGCCGACGAGACGCGTTTGCCGGAGGCGTGAACGCTGCAGCACCTCGGCAAGAAGGCGGGTCTTGCCACTCCCTGGCTCGCCCGTGACGAGTGCCGCCGCGGGCGCGTGGTCCCGCCGGGCGCGCTGTTCCAGTGCGGCGACCTGGTCGAGTTGCTCTCCTCGACCGACGAACGGCGTGCTGACACCATGGACCTGCGACAAATCGAATCTCTCCAGAGTCCCGATGAACGGAAAGCGACGCGGAGAGAAGATTATCCTGAGTCACTCCGGAGGCACGTTCCGGACAGTCAAAGGTACCTGCCAGCGGCCCCGAAGGCGACCGATGCCCGGGTCACGGCGAAAGGCATGTACTTGACGATGTCCAGCACGAATATCGTCGCGAAGGTCTCGCCGAAGTAGAACGCGATGCCGGCACCGATACCCGCCAAACTGGCCGCGGGCGAGCGTCGCGATCGCCAGCCCGATCGCCGTGGCAGACAGGTGGCTGACAGGTCGGGTTTGACCTCGGCGGTACAATGGGGGTTCGCCCGGCCCCCCGCGGCGGACACCCCAGCCGTTGCCCGGGTCGGCATCGTCATGGAGGTGCCCGCGTGAATGCGTTCATCGTGGACCTCAAGAACAAGCCAGCCGAGCTCGCGAAGGTGACCGAAGCGATCGCCCAACACGGGATCGACATCACCGGCTTCAGCGGCTCGACCTGCGGTGACAACGGGACCGTTACGGTCGTCACGAACGATGACGCCGCGACCCACCGCGCCTTGACCGACGGTCAGTGGAAGTTCCGCTCGATCGAGTTGGTCCAGGCCTCGGTCGCCGACCGCCCGGGCAGCCTTGCCGAAGTCGCGCGCAGGCTCGCCAAGGCGGGCGTCAACATCGAGGCGGCCTTCCCGATCTCGATGGCCGCCGGCAACGTCCATGTCGCGTTCGCGACCGACAACCCGACCAAGGCCAAGGAGGCCCTCGGCGACCTCGTCGGTGGCGGCGTCCGCTGACCAGCCGGGGCGGTCCCAGACCGTCCGAATAGATCGTGGAGCCCCGGACCCGCTGTCCGGGGCTCCTCGCATGACCGGCGCCGAGTCTAGACTCCGCCGAAGATGGCCGACTCAGCCCGAACGGTCCAGCGGACCTACCTCGTCCTGACGCTGTTCACGACGCTGTCCGCCTCGTTCATCTGGGGCATCAACACGCTGTTCCTGCTCGACGCCGGGCTAGACAAC
This sequence comes from Candidatus Limnocylindrales bacterium, assembly GCA_036758145.1. GTDB lineage: Bacteria > Chloroflexota > Limnocylindria > Limnocylindrales > CSP1-4 > SPCO01. The sequence goes on along the minus strand of DAIOXD010000022.1, from coordinate 8,829 downwards.
ACGCAGGCCTTCACGGTGAATTCCTTCTTCACGGTCGGCCAGGTCCTCTTCGAGGTGCCGACCGGCGTGGTCGCCGATACCCGTGGTCGCCAGTTCTCGTTCCTGCTGGGCGCGGCGACCTTGCTGCTGTCCACGCTCCTGTACCTGGTCATGTGGCAGGTCCGGACGGGACTGCTGGGCTGGGCGATCGCATCGATCATGCTCGGACTCGGCTTCACGTTCTTCTCCGGCGCGACCGAGGCCTGGCTCGTCGATGCGCTCAAGGCGACGGGGTTCACCGGCACGCTCGAATCGGTTTTCGCCCGGGCCCAGATCGTGTCAGGGGGCGCGATGCTGACCGGCTCGGTCCTGGGCGGCGTCGTGGCCCAGGCGACCGATCTCGGCGTCCCCTACCTGCTCCGGGCGATCCTCCTTGGCGTGACCCTGCTGATCGCGTTCCGGTTCATGCACGACATCGGCTTCACGCCGAGCCGTGGCGTGAGCGTGCGGGCCGAGGTCGGGGCCGTCCTGCGCGGCTCGATCGACGGAGGTCTGCGCAACCCGCCGGTGCGCTGGATCATGCTCTCGGCGCCGTTCACGTTCGGGGTCGGCATCTTCGCGTTCTACGCGCTCCAGCCATACCTCCTCCAGCTCTATGGCGACCCGACGGCCTATGGCGTGGCCGGTCTCGCCGCTGCCGTCGTGGCCGGGGCGCAGATCGTCGGCGGTCTCGTCGTGACCCGGGTGCGGCGGCTCTTCCGGCGCCGGACCGATGCGCTCATCACGGCCACGGTGGCCACCGTGGTCCTGCTCGGCCTGATCGGTCTGGCGAACCAGTTCTGGATGGCCCTGGTGCTCGTGGTGGCCTGGGCGTTGATCTTCGCCATCGAAGGGCCGCTCCGCCAGGCCTTCCTCAACGGCGTCATCGCGTCCGAGCAACGCGCGACCGTCCTCTCGTTCGACAACCTGATGGGCTCGGCGGGCGGGGTCTTTTCGCAGCCCGCCCTCGGGCGAGTGGCCGACCTCAACGGCTACGGCGCGTCGTACCTCGTCTCCGCCGGCCTGCAGGCGATGGCCCTGCCATTCATCCTCCTGGCGCGGCGGGAGAGCGCGGCCTCGGACCCGATCAGCAACGACCCGGATGAGCCGGCCCAGGCCGCCTAGGGCGGCGCAGCAGCCTCACGGATCCGGTAACGCAGGAAGAGGTGATCGCCCGACCGAGTGACCGACGCGAGGTCGGACCAGGGTGCGGCGGCGCGATCGAACGCTCGGCCCTCGACCAGGCCGAACCTCGGCACGTCCGGATCGCGACCGACCAGCTGCGGGGCGAGGGTCAGGAACAGCTCATGGACGTGTCGCAGGCCCAGGAGCTCGCCGAACAGGTGCGGACCGCCCTCGCACAGGACGACCCGCGCCCCGAGCTCGTCCGCGGCGACCCGGAGGGCCACCACCGAGAGGTCCGGGTTCTCGTCGACCACGATGCGGACGTTCGGGCCGAAGCCGGCGCCAGCCAGATGCCGGGCGCCCTCGGGCGCGGTCACGATGACGACCGGGATATGCGGGTCGGATAGACCCGGATGGGCCGGATCGACCCGGCCGCGCTGGCTGACGACGATCGTCGTTGGTTCAGGATCGGCGATCCCCTCGTTGCGGCGCCATGCCGCGAAGGCGACGGCCGACGCCCGATGGACATGGCTCGCGGTCCAGCGGTGAGTGGGTGCGGCGCGGACCGACCCCGCCCCGATCACCACGGCGTCGGCGAGCGTCCGCAGCAGGCCCATCACGAAACGGTCCGGCTCGTAGAACCCGCTGATCTCGCCGCCGCCGGTCGCCCCCTCGGTGTCGAGCGCGACCACGCCGTCGATGGTCGAGACGAAGTTGGCGATGACCGTCGGCTCGTCGGGGCGCAACGGGATCGAGAGCGGGCCGCCGTAGGATCGCTCGAGGGCTGATGGCATCGTCGCTCCGCGGGTGGGCGCCGGAGGGCCGGGACGTTCGAACAGCCGCTCGAGTGGATCGAATGGTCCCTTCTGGCGTGTCATCCGTACCAGTGAACACCGGAGGGTCGCTTCGGTCCAGCGTGCTACGATCGGCACACTGGGAATGATTCCCGCATCGTGAGAACTCGGGGGAGCCTCCGCCATGACCACCGCGCGCGACCGGCCCCCCGAGGAGGCCGCCGAGGACACCTCGTTCGCGCGTGGCCTGCGCCTCCTGCTGATGGTCGCCGACCGCGGTGAGATCCGCGCCGACGAGCTCAGCTCACTGCTCGAGATGCCGCTCTCGACCGCCTATCGTTACCTCCGGACGCTGGGCGACTTCGGCTTCGTGGATCGGCACGGCGGTCAGTTCCGGCTCGGGCCGAAGCTGCTCATCGGGACCGGCGCCAACGTCAGCAGCGAGCGACTGATCCGCCACGCCGACCCGGCCCTGCGCATGCTGGCCGACGAGACGGGTGAGACCGCGGTCGTCGTGCGGCGGATCGGGTTATCGTCGATCTGCCTTCACCAGATCGAGAGCGACGAACCGCTGCGGGTCACCCTCGAACCGGGCACCATGTCGCCGCTCTATGCCGGCGCACCGGGTCGCGTCCTGCTGGCATTCGCCCCGAGTGACGTTCTCGATGAGGTCCTCGCTCAGGATCTCGTCCGGATCACGGCCACGACCCCGACGGAGACCGAGTTGCGCGCGGGCCTCGGCGGGATCGTCATGACCGGGATGGCGACCAGCGAGGGCGAGCTGATCGAGGGCTCGATCGCGATGGCGGCGCCGGTCTTCCGGGAGGACGGGATCGTGGGCGCTATCGCGCTGCTCGGACCGGCGTTCCGATGCGACGAGCCCTGGCGGGCGCGGGCCGGACGCCTGCTCCAGGAGGCCGCCCGCGCCGTCAACGCGGGCCTCGCGGACGACCGGACACCCTAGCGGTAGGACTTCTGTCTCGCATCGTGGCAGACCGTTGTCTCATGTTGTGGTAATCCGCCGCGAGGTTCGCTATGCTGCATCGAGATGACACATCGAGCTCGTCGCAGTTTCGACCGTCTGGCCCCGGTCTCCGACCGGTACGCCGGGCTGTCCGTCGCCGAGGCCTTCAATTGGGCGGACCTGGCCCCCGACGTCGACCCGGGCGAGTGGTACATGGTCGCCTTCCGATCGGTCCGGCGCCCCGGCGCCGATGAAGGTCGATTGACCGCCTACGACGACTGGGCGCACATGGAGGCGATGGGCGCCTCGGGCTTCGTCCACTACTTCAAGGGTCCGACGCTGTCGGACGGGCGTTGCCTGTCGTTCTGCCTGTGGGACAGCCGGGCCGAGGCTCGCGCCGCGGCGGGTCGCCCGGCCCATACCGAGGCGGCCGCCCTGACCCACGAGGCGTATTCCGAATACACGCTCGAATTCCACCGTGTCACCCGACTCGAAGGCGCCGAGGGATTCAGCTTCGAGCCGTACGATGCGGTCCGCCCCGACCGCCTGGTCGAGCCGGAGGCGCCGCGGGCTGTCGCCCCGAATCTCGCACCGTCCTGAGCCGCCCGTCCGCGATCGCGCTCGGGACGCGATCGGTCGCGCCGGGACTCTTCGTGGCGATCGCAGTCGCCGCGGTGGCGCGGCTGGTCACCGGGTTCCTGCCATCCATCGTCGCCGAGGTCTCGGTCGCGCTGCTCCTTGGCATCGTCGTGGCGTCCGCCGCCGGTCCACGCCTCCGACCCTTCGAGCCGGGCCTCCGTTTCGTGTCGCAGCGCGTGCTCCGACTCGGCATCATCCTGCTGGGGGCGCGGCTCAGCCTCGCCGAGATCGCGCAGATCGGCCTGCCAGCGACCGGCCTGATCGTGGTGACGATGGCCATCTCGTTCGCGATCGTCCTCCTCGCGTCGCGGGTCGTTCGAGTCGATGGCCGCCTGGCTGTCCTCATCGCGGTCGGTTCTGCGGTCTGTGGCAACACCGCGATCGTGGCGACGGCGCCGGTGATCGGGGCGCGAGCCCGCGAAGTCGCGTACGCGGTCGCCACGATCACGCTGTTCGGGACCCTGGCGGTCTTCCTGTACCCGGCGATCGGCCACGCGATCGCGCTGCCGCAACCGCAGTTCGGACTGTGGGCCGGCGTCGCGGTCCACGACACGAGCCAGGTCATCGCCACGAGCTCGACCTATGGCTCGGGCGCGCTCGACGTGGCCACGGTGGTCAAGCTCATCCGTAACGCGCTGATGGCGCCGTTGCGGCTGGTGATCGCGGCGGTCTGGGCCGCCCGCGCCGAGGATGCCGGTGGCGCCGACGACGCCGATGGCGCACAGGGCGCCGGGGATCTGGCTCGCCGCGGGATCCGTCGGGCCCTCCCGCTGTTCGTCCTCGGGTTCCTGGCCCTCGCTGCGCTGCGCACGTTGGGCGTCATCGGCCTCGAGCTCGCCACGACCCTCGACCTGGTCGCCCGGACGCTGATCCTCGTCGCCCTGGCCGCGGTCGGGATGTCGATCCACCTCGGCGAGCTGCGCGAGACGAGCTGGCGACCGCTGGCCATCGGGTTCGCGGTCGCCCTGGTCGTCGGACTCGGCAGTCTCGTGGCGATCGTCACGCTCGGGCTCGGAGCCGGGATCGGAGCGTAGGCCCGATCCGGTGGGATGACCGGCTCCTGCTATCGTGCGGTCGTGGCCATCGAGACGTCTTCGCGTGAGCGGATCGGGTCGACCCCGACGCCGATGCCGATCAGCGCGTCCTGGCTGGGCCGCGTCGAGTACCGCGAGGCGCTCGCGCTCCAGAAGCGGCTCGCGGCCGAGCGTGCCGAGGAACGGATCGGCGACCAGCTCCTCCTGCTCGAGCACCCAGCCGTCCTGACCCTCGGCCGAACATCCGACCCCACCCACATCCGTGCCGAGCCGGCCGTCCTGGCCGCGCGCGGCATCGAGGTCGTCCGGGTCGAGCGCGGCGGCGAGGTGACCTATCACGGTCCCGGCCAGCTGGTGGCCTACCCGATCATCGCGCTTTCATCGCGCGGCCTGATGGTCCGACCGCTCGTTCGCGCGTTGGAGGCGGCCCTGGTCGCCACCTGTGCTGCCCACGGCGCCGCGGCCGCCCGCCGCGACGGCCACCCGGGCTGCTGGTGCGACGCCGGCGGCGCCGACCCCCGCAAGATCGGGGCGCTCGGGCTCCGCATCGAACGGGGCGTGAGCTACCACGGCATCGCGCTCAACGTGACCGTCGACCTGGCCGATTTCGAGCTCATCGACCCGTGCGGGATGCCGGGCGTGACGTCGACCTCGATCGCCCACGAGCTCGGCAACCTCGACGCACCACCGACGACCGGATCAGTCCATCGCGCCGCAACCATCTTCGCCACGGCGCTCGCCGCCGAGCTGGGCGCTCCGCTGACGGGGCTCTGAGCGATGGCCGCCGGTCTCTTCGAGCTACGCAAGGACCCCATCACCGGCTGGTGGGTGGCGACCGTCGTCGACCGCGAATTCCATCGCGACCGGTTCGCACGCGCGGCCGAGCCGGTCGACGACAACCTGTTCGGTTGCGCGAACTGTTCGACACCCGAGGGTGACGGCGTCCGCGTTCGGATGCTCAAGGATTTCGCCTTCCATGTCGTCGGGACCGGGGAGGATGCGCGGGAGCTCGATCGCGGTCTCGGCCAGGTCGCGCTCGCTCAGGCTCGCGCCACCGGAAGCTGGCGGACGATCGTCGCGCCGCCGGGCGAGCATCGACCGCTCCATGCCGTCGGCAACGAGATGATCGAAGCGCTGGTCGGCAGTGCCCGCGAGGCCCTCGCCGAGGCCCGGGCGGTCGGCCAGACCGACTATCTCCAGGTCGTCCAGAACTGGGGCGTGCAGGCCGGGGCGCGGACGAATCATCTCTGCCTCGATCTCTACGACCTGCCCCAGGTCCCGCACCGGATCGCCGAGGAGATGGGCGGCGCGGCCCGCTTCGTGATCCGCGAGGGCGAGTGCCCGTTCTGCCGGCTCGTCCGCGACGAATCCCGTCGCCCCGACCGGCTCGTCTGGGAGGACGACTCGAGCGTGGCGTTCGCCCCCTATGCGTCGCGCTCGTCGTTCGAGGTCTGGATCGTCCCGCGTCGCCACGAGGCGGATTTCGGGCGCGCCGCCGCCCCCGATGTGGCCGCCACCGCCGAGGCGCTGCGCCAGGTCCTGTCCCGGCTCGCAGCAAGCCTGGACGGGCCGCCGTACAACCTCGTCCTCCATACCGCGCCGCTGCGCGAACAGGTCGACGCCACCTACCACTGGCACTGGGAGATCCACCCTCGTCTGCGTGAGATCGCGGGTCTCGAGCTCGGGACGGGGCTGCCGGTCAACCCGGTCTCGCCGGAGGATGCGGTCGAAGAACTCCTCGGCCGCGCGGAGCCCAGCCTGGAGGGGACCGGTTGAGGCGCTTCGGCCCGGGGGGGCGGGGGCGTCACACGGGGGGGAAGCCCGTCGTCATTGGGCCGACGAGCGCGCGCCGCCCAGTTGCCGCGCTTCGTGATGGATCCCCCTCGGAGTACATGTGGTCGCCGACCCCGCTCTCGCTGATCTTCGCGGACCGCTTGGTCGCCCCGTCACGCTCGGATCGCGAGCCGGCGCCATGAGCGGCATGTGGGACCACGAGGAGGCCGGAGCGTTCGTCGAAACGCTCTTCGCCAAGCACCACAACGAGATCTACGCCTACCTCTTGCGGATGCTTCGTGAACCGGAACTCGCCGCGGACCTCACGCAGGACGCGTTCATCAAGGCCTACAAGAACTACGAGACGCTCGAGAAGCCGGAGAACGCCCGCGCCTGGCTCTATCAGATCGCGCATCGTGTGGCCCTCGATGAGATCCGCCGGCGCAAGATCATCCGCTTCTTCCCGTGGACGGGTGAGTCCCGAGGATCCGCCCCATCGGCCGAGCATCTCGTGATGGAGGTCCACCTCTCGAGCGACATGCAGCGGGCCCTCGCCCGGATCCCGGAACGCCAGCGCGGGGCGCTGCTCCTGGCCGAGCTTCACGACCTCACCGGCGTCGAACTGGCCGCCGCGCTCGGTGTCAGTCACGTCGCGGCCCGAGCCCTGCTCACCCGAGCGCGCGAGAGTCTCCGCCAGGCGCTCGCCGCCGAGCGGCAGGCAGAGGCCGAGGCCGAGGCGAACCCGTCCCGGCCGCGCCCGGCGGAGCGACGCCGATGAGCCGCCTCCAGCGCATCCGACGCCGGCGAGCGAGCCACTCGGCGGCGACTCATGAGCGCGCCCGAGGTCTTGCCGCGGAGCGGCTCGACGGCCTCCTCTCGGTCAGCGACGATGCCTGGCTCAACGAGCACCTCGATGGCTGTGCCGGGTGCCGATCCGTGGCGGCCGCATACGAAGCCGATCGGGTCGCGTTACGCGGCCTGCGCGACCATCAGCCTGAACCGCCGCGCGACCTGTGGGCCCGGACGGCAGCCGCCCTCGAGCGCGAGTCTGCGGGCCGAGGCGGCGCCTCACGCCGTGTCGCCACGAGCTCGGGCCGGTCGGGACCGGCGCTCGGCGTCCTGTCAGGGTTGGCGGTCATCGCCGTCGTCGTCGGCGTGACCCTCCTCTCGAGCGGGATCGGTCGGGGACCCACGACCGCCGGCGGACCCGGCGCGAGCACACCCGCCGTCGCGATCGTGCCGACCGCCACACCCGGCCCGACGCCGATCGTGGTCGGTGCCGGATCGGTCGGCTGGGTCGGGACGTCGCCGAACGGCGCACTGGCCTACAACACCACGCGCGTGAACGAGGTCTGTCCGGCCGATCGCCAGCCCGACTGTGCGCCGGTGCAGGGCGACGACTCCAAGCAGGTCGAGATCTCCATCCAACCGAAATCGATCTCGCGATCGCCGGTCAAGAACCAGGCGGTCGTGGTCGGGACCGATTCGACCGGTCACGATTCCGTGGTCGTCATCGCCCTTCCGACCACCCAGCCGAGCGCGACGCCCGCCCCGACCCCCACGACCGAGCCGTCCGCGATCCCGATCGAGACCCCGTTCGAGACAGCGACGGGCAGCACCCTCGTGACGCCATCTCCGTCGAGTTCGCCTGCGACCGCGACACCAACGCCGACGGCGTCGGTGGAAGCGTCCCCGAGCGTCAGCCCGAGCCTTGCGCCCACCCCGACGGTCGAAACCACGCTGGCGATCGTGTCCGGGGTCAAGGTCGTCGGCCAGTCCGCGGCGTATTCGCCGGACGGGTCCTGGTTCGCCTTCACGGCCCGTCCGTCGGATGGCTCCGCCGGCCCGGACATCTACGTCTGGCACGTCGGCGATCCGCTGGCGCGGCCGCTGACAGCCGACCACCGGAGCGTCTTCGGGTCGTGGGCGGGCAGCCAGCTCCTTGGCAGCCGTCCTGATGCGATCGGTGACGCCGGTGCCGAGGTCGCGCCCCGGTCCTTCCTGCTCGATCCCGCTACCGGTCAGGAGACCGCGATCGAGACCTCCGTGTGGCGGCCGATCATCGATCCGGCCGGCGACCGGGCGGTCGCGTGGGTCGGCACCGTCAAGGCATCGCCCGATGGGCTCTCGAGCGTCCCCGCTTCGGGTGCGCTCGTGCTTCGCTCGTTCGATCCGACCGCCGGTCCGGACGCGACGGCAGAGGCGCCACAGATCGTGGCCGAGGGTCCGGTCGCCGAATACGATGTCCGCTGGGACGAGACCGGGAAGTGGCTCGCGGTGTGGGTCGCCGACGCGTCCGACCCGACGATCGGGCAGCTGAGCCTGGTCCACCTGGATCCGGCCACCGGCAAGCTCGATCGGCCGCATGGTGCCCCGCAGGACGTCACCGCCCTCCCCGGTTTCTCCATCGCAAACGGTCGTCTCGCATGGGCGACACCGCCCGGTCAAGGTGGCGAGGGGAGCCGAGTCCAGATCGTCGCAT
>DAIOXD010000021.1:0-13811 GCA_036758145.1 Candidatus Limnocylindrales bacterium | reverse complement strand
AACGCCGTGATGGCGACCGCCAGGTAGCCTGACGCCTCGTTGAGCCCCAAGGCCAGCCCGCGACGGCGCGGTCCGACGAGGTCGATCTTCATCAGGACCGTCGTCGACCAGGTCAAGCCCTGGTTGACCCCGAGGAGGATGTTGGCGAACACGACCCAGCTCCAGGCCGGGGCCGCGATCAGGAGGAACGGGACCGGCAGACCGACGACCCAACCCGCGATCAGCACCGGCCTCCGCCCGATCCGATCTGCGAGCGCCCCGGCAACGAGGTTCGTGACGGCCTTTGTCAGGCCGAACGCGACGAGGAAGGCGAGGGTCGCGGAGGCCGTCGTGAGTCCGAACTGGTCGACCGCGAGGAGCGGGACGACGGCTCGTTCCTGCCCGACCATCCCGCCGACGAGTGCGCTGACGCCGACCAGCAGCGCGAACTGGCCCGCGTTCGCACGGAGTCCGAGCTCGACCGCCGGTCCCGCGCGCATCGCCACCGCGCGAGGCTACCACCCGGCCGATGAGGTCTTGACGGCCGAGCCAGATAGCGCGGTATAGTGCGACACTTCTCTGGGTATTAACCCACCAATAGCGATGGGACACAGGGATGAGTGACGAACGGATCCGGGTCGGACAGGCCGCTGAGATGCTCGGGGTGACCGTCGAGACGTTGCGCCGCTGGGAGGGCGAAGGCCGACTCCACATGGAGCGCTCGGGCGGCGGTCAGCGACTGGTCGCCCTCAGCGAGGTCACGCGGTTGCTCGCCGAGCGGCGCAAGACCGGCGTCGAACGACCGATCGTCGGCGGCAGCGCGCGCAATCGCTTCCCTGGCATCGTCACCCGGATCGAAAAGGATCGGGTCGCCGCGGTCGTCGAGATCCTCGCCGGGCCGCATCGGATCGTCAGCCTGATGACCGCCGAGGCGGTCGACGAGATGGGGCTCAAGGTCGGCGACGAGGCGGTCGGGGTGGTCAAGGCGACGACGGTCCTCGTCGAGATCCCGTCGTCGAAGGAGGCGAAACCGTGAAGCGGGTCGTCGGATCGATCGCGATCGCGGCGCTCCTGGCGGGTTGCGCGGCGACGTCGAGCCCGGATCCGAGCACGACTCCGACCTCGAACGCGAGCTCAGCTTCGAACGCCGCCGAGATCGAACTGACCGTGTACGGCGCCTCGTCGCTCAAGGGCGCGCTGGACGCGGCCAAGACGGCGTACGCCACGGTGGCCCCGGGCGTGACCCTCACGATCGCCACCGATGCCTCGTCGACACTCCGGACCCAGATCGAACAGGGCGCGCCGGCCGACGTCTTCCTCTCGGCCGACCAATCGAACCCGAAGGCGCTGGTAGACGGTGGCCTGGCCGATGGCACCGCCATCGACTTTGCGGGGAACCTGCTGACCGTCATCGTCCCCACGGCGAACCCGGCCGGGATCGCCACCCCGGCCGACCTGGCGAAAGCCGGGACGAAGGTCATCGCGGCGGGAGCGGATGTCCCGATCACGAAATACGCGACGCAGGTCGTCACGGAGCTCGCGACCCAGCCGGGCTATCCCGCCGGCTTCGTCGCCGGCTATGACGCGAACGTCGTCTCGAGGGAGGACAACGTCAACGCGGTGGTCGCGAAGGTCGAGCTCGGCGAGGGCGACGCGGCGATCGTCTACGTCACCGACGCGAAGGCATCGACCAAGGTCACGACCATCGAGATCCCGGCCGCGGCCAACGTCCCGGCGACGTACGCGGGGTTGGTGGTGAAGGCTTCCCCCCACGCGGCTGCGGCCCACGCCTTCCTCACCTGGCTGGCCGGCCCCGACGGGCAGAAGGTGCTTGCCGGCTTCGGGTTCCTGCCCCCGTCGTGACGATCGCGCACCGGAGCGGCCGGGGGCTCGTCCTCCTTACCCTGCCGCTCGTCCTGTTCCTGGCGGTCCCGGTCGTCGGGCTCGTGGCGCGGGCGCTCCTCGGTGGCGGACTGCTGGCCGCACTCGCCAGCCCGGTCGTGCTCGATGCGCTCAGGCTCAGCCTCGTCACGACGGCGATCAGCCTCGGGTTGACCCTGGCATTCGGGACGCCGCTCGCCTACCTGCTGGCTCGTCGGTCGTTCCGCGGCTCGTCACTCGTGGAGACCGTGGTCGACCTGCCGATCGTGCTGCCGCCGTCGGTCGCCGGGCTGGCGCTCCTCTTCATCTTCGGGCGGCAGGGCCTGCTGGGCGGTGGGCTCGAAGTACTCGGGATCGCGATCCCGTTCACGACCGTGGCCGTGGTCCTGGCCCAGACGTTCGTGGCGGCGCCGTTCTACGTCCGCTCGGCCCGGGCCGGGATCGCCGGCGTCGACGGCGACATCGAGGATGCCGCCCGAGTCGACGGCGCCACCGAGCGCGACGTCTTCCGCTACGTCACGGCGTCCCTGGCCGGACCCGCGCTGGCGGCGGGCGCCGTCATGAGCTGGTCGCGAGCCCTGGGCGAGTTCGGCGCCACGATCATGTTCGCGGGCAACATCGAGGGTCGGACCCAGACGCTGCCGCTCGTCGTCTACTCGGAATTCGGCGGCGGCGACCTCGACGCGGCGGTCGCCGCGGCGGCGATCCTGGTCCTCGCCGCGTTCGGCGTGCTCGTGTCGGTCCGGTTCCTGCGCTGGGGCCGAGCCCTCGACATCCGAGGCGGATGAGCTAGGCGGGATGCCGGTAGAACGGCGTGTGCTCGGCCGGCAACGGCGTGTTGCCCAGGATCAGGTCCGCGGCCTTCTCGGCGAGCATCATCACCGGCGCGTAGATGTTGCCGTTGGTGACGTAGGGCATCGCCGAGGCATCGACGACCCGAAGCCCGTCGAGCCCGTGGACGCGCATCGTCTCGGGATCGAGCACGGAGTCCGCGTCGACCCCCATCCGGGCCGTGCAGGACGGATGGAGCGCGGTCTCGGCATCGCGCCGGACCCAGTCGCGGATCTCCTCGTCCGAGGTGACCGCCGTGCCCGGGGACGTCTCGCCGCCGTTGTAGGGATCCATCGCCGGCTGGTTGAGGATGCGCCGCGCGACATTGACGGCCTCCACCCACTCGCGCCGGTCCTGGTCGGTGGAGAGGTAGTTGAAGCGGATGGCCGGGTGGTCGTGCGGATCGCTGGTCTTCAAGGCGACCGAGCCTCGCGCATCGGAGTACATCGGGCCGACATGGACCTGGTAGCCATGCCCGGCCGCGCCCGCACTCCCGTCATAACGGATCGCCAGCGGCAGGAAATGGAACATGAGGTTCGGGTAGGCCACCTTCTCGTTGGACCGCGCGAACCCGCCGCCCTCGAAGTGGTTGGTCGCGCCTGGACCGCTCCGAAGGAAGAGCCATTGCGCTCCGATGAACGGCCGCCGCCACAGCTGCGTCGCCGTCGGCTGCATCGACACCGGCTGGAGCGACTTGTATTGGATGTAGACCTCGAGGTGATCCTGCAGGTGCGCCCCGACCCCGGGCAGGTCCGCGACGATCGGGATGCCGAGGGCGCCAAGATCGTCCGCTCGCCCCACCCCGGACAACTGCAGCAGTTGCGGGCTATTGATCGCCCCGCCCGAGATGATGATCTCGCCGCCTCGGATCCGTTCGGTGCCGCGGCCCCGTCGTTCGATGTCGACGGCGACCGCGCGCCGCCCCTCGAAGACGACGCCCGTGACGAACGTCCGCGTCCGAACGGTCAGGTTCTTCCGGCCGCGAACGGGCTTCAGGTAGGCCTGCGCGGCCGACAGCCGCCGCCCGTTGTGGATGTTGCGATCGAACGGTGCGAAGCCCTCCTGCCGATAGCCGTTGACGTCCTCGGTCAGGTGGTAGCCGGCCTGCTGGCACGCCGCGAAGAAGGCCGTGAACAAGGGGTTCGTCGCCGGCCCGCGTTCCAGGACCAACGGCCCGGTGTGGCCGCGCCACGGGTCGTCGGGCGCCGCCGCAAGGCAGTTCTCCATCTTCTTGAAGTACGGCAGGCACTGGGCGTAGTCCCACGTGCCCATGCCCGGATCGGCGGCCCAGCGCTCGTAGTCGAGCGGGTTGCCGCGCTGGAAGATCTGGCCGTTGATGCTCGAGGAGCCGCCGAGGACCTTGCCCCGTGCGTGGTAGATCCGCCGCCCGTTCATGAACGGTTCGGGCTCCGACTCGTACATCCAGTCGTAGTAGCGACTGCCGATCGGGAAGGTCAGTGCCGCCGGCATGTGGATGAAGACGTCGAATCGATAGTCCGGACGACCGGCTTCGATGAGGAGTACCCGATTCGCGGGATCCGCCGACAGCCGATTGGCGAGCGCGCATCCCGCCGAGCCTCCGCCGACGATGATGAAGTCGTACGTGGGAGGCGCCATGAGAGGCGATGCTAGCAGCCGCGACGAGCGTCGGACGCCGAGCGGCGGCGGGCCGAGCGGACCCGCCGCCGTCGTGCTGCCCTGTACCGGAACCGTGCCCCCGGCCCGGCTCCTCCCGGCAGCTGAGGTCTTTGTCGCAGCACCTCCACGGAGGGCGTCGGTTGATCGATCCGTGCGATGGTCGATACGCCGCCGCGGGGGTCGCGGTTTCGGGCTCCCCGGCGCCGGTCGTCTTCGGCATCATGGTGGCGACAGGAGGCAGATTCGCGGTGACCGATCTGGACTACACGCACTTCGAAGCGCTCACCTTCGATTGCTACGGCACGCTCATCGACTGGGAGACGGGGATCCTGGCGGCGCTCCGGCCGATCCTGGGACGGCGCGGCGTCGAGCCGCCCGATGACGAGCTGCTTGCGCGGTTCGCGAGCTCCGAGGCGGCTGCCGAGGGCGGCCCCTACCGGCGCTATCGCGAGGTCCTCGGTCTCGCCCTCGACGGGATCGCATCGAGCTACGGGTTCGAGCCGGAGGCGTCCGAGCGGGCCGCGTTCGGCGGCTCGGTCGGCGACTGGCCCGCCTTCCCGGATTCGCGTCGGCGCTCTCGTGCCTCCTCGAGCGCTTCCGCCTTGGCGTCATCACGAACTGCGACGACGACCTGTTCGCGAGATCCGCGGCGCGCCTGGCGACCCGGTTCGATTGGGTCGTGACCGCGCAACAGGTCGGAGGCTACAAGCCCGATCCGCACAACTTCGAGTTCGCGCTCGAGAAGATCGGCCTCACGCGAGAGCGCATCCTCCATGTCGCCCAGAGCCTGTACCACGACCACGCTCCGGCCAAGCGCCTGGGCCTTGCCACGGTCTGGATCGACCGTCGTGCCGGCCGGCCCGGCTCCGGCGCAACGCCGGCGGCCGCCGAGGTGACCCCCGACGCGACCTTCCCGGACATGGCGTCATTCGCGGCGGCCGCGACGCGATCAGGGAGCCCGGGCTGACCGACGCGGTCGGCCCGGCAGGCGGCTCGGCCGCTCAGCGGGCCCGCATCTTGTTGTTCTTGGCGTCGTGGGTGACCTCGGCCAGCCCGAGCGCCTCCATCAGCGATGGCATGTAGACGCCGAACCGGCCGCGCAGACCCTTCTTGAGCCCATACCAGCCACCGACCGGGTTGCTCTCGGAACGACCCCACGCCTCGACCGAGCCCTCCGGCGCCGGCTTCTGCTCGTCCGCACCGCCGAGCGGCATCCAGTCGCCGTGTGCCTTGAGCATCGCGTGCAGGTCGTCGATCGCCCGACGGTCGTATTTAAGCTGCGTCCCGCCGACCTGGCAGATGATCGCCGGCGGGTCGCCCTCATCATCGAGGTACATCTGGTACTCGGACGTGCCGGGGGGCGTCATGAGCAGCCACGGGTCCGCCTTCGTGCCGCTGCCGGTGTGGTTCGCCATCGTGGCCTCCTTGCCTGGCCGATCCGTATCGGTGACCGGAAGCTACCGTACGCGGGAAGCGGCGAGTAGGGGGACATCTGCGTGGTGCACACGTGCACCGTCACGCGTGCGCAGCGTGCGCCGGAAGGTGGACTTTGGTTTGTTGGCGGGTAGATACTGCCCGCCTCACACGGTCGCGCACGAATCGACCGGCGTGCCGAGCCAGCGCGATGGACCGAGCTCCCAACCCGGCATCGCCTCCCAAGGACGGCAGCCTCGATCGCGCGACGGACCGGCCCTCGCCCCCGCGCCCGGCTGCTCCGATGTTCGAATCCGATATGGGAGGAATGGGACCAATGCGTCGTCCGGTCGAAGGTATCGCGCGCAGTCGCGGGCTCACGCTCGCATTCTGTGCAGCGCTCGTCCTGTCGCTCTTCCCCGCCGCCGCAGCGGCGCACCCGCCCCAGGGCGGGCCGTTGACCGTTCCACCGACGGGCGACCCGCAGGTCACCCCGTACCTCCAGCCGGGCCGACTGCCACTCGACGCGGGAGATGATCCCGCCGAGCAACTCCTCAAGCAGAACGACGCGATGGTCACCCGCCGCACCGCCGGCGACAAGCGGCTGACCATCACCCAGGCCGGCCAGGCCAGGGCGGCTGCCGCCAAGGCGGGCAAGCACCTCAAGAAGACGATCGCCGCGGTCTCGCCGACGACCTTCCCCTCGCCGTGGACCGAGATCAGCCCGAACCCGATCGTCCAGGTCACTCGCGGTTCCAACAGTTTCTACGCCGTGTCCGGTCGCGTGAGCGCGCTCGCCATCCGCCCGAGCAACGGCCAGAAGATCCTGGGCGGCGCGCAGGGCGGGATCTGGACCTACGACGAGACCACCGGGGCCTGGACCGCCAGGACCGACGATCAGTCGACCCTGTCGATCGGCGCCATCGCCATCGCGCCGTCCAACGACGCGATCGTCTACGCCGGCACCGGCGAGGGAAACCTGTCCGGTGACAGCTACTTCGGCGACGGGGTCCTCAAGTCGACCGACGGCGGGATCCATTGGGCGAACGTCAGTGGCAACACCTTCCATGGCGTGTCGATCTCGAAGCTCGTCGTCGATCCGCACAATCCACTCCGCGTGTGGGCCGCGGTGCTCCGCGGACGAGCCGGCAGCCGCCGGCAGACACCGCCGGACACCTCGAAATACGGCATCTGGGAATCGCATAACGGCGGCGTGAGCTGGACCCTGCGCAAGGTCGCGGACGAAGCCCACGGCGCGACCGATCTCGTCGAGGACCCGACGCAGCCGAACATCTTCTACGCGGCCTTCTGGGGCGACGGCATCTACCGCTCCACCGACTACGGCAAGAAATGGACCAGGTTCATGGCCGGCATCCCCGCCAACGCCACCTTCGGGACCGGCGGCGGGACCCGCTTCGCGCTCGGCATCTCGCATCCCAATGGCCAGCCCTCCGTGCTGTACGCCGGGTTCGAGTGGACCATCGGTACGACCAACCAGCCTTCGCGGATCTGGAAGTCGGTCGGTGGCGGCGCCTGGACGCTCCTGCCGGCAGGGACCCCGAACAGCGTCGACAACGTCTCGGGCTACTGCGGGAGCCAGTGCTTCTATGACAACGTCATCGCGGTCGACCCGAAGGATCCGAAGACGGTCTACGCCCTCGGCCTGTTCAACTACGGCACGGGTTCGGGTGGCGTCTTCCGCTCGACCGACGGTGGCCAGACGTGGAAGGACCTGGGCTGGGACCTCCATCCCGACTATCACGCCATCGCCATCAACCCCGCGAACACCGCGCAGATCATGATCGGCAATGACGGCGGCGTCTGGACCTCCAACCACCAAGGCGGCCGGCTCGCCGGCGAGACGGTCACCCATCCCGACTGGATCGATCTGAACGGCACGGTCAACCCGAGCACTGCCGCCGTGACCCACCGGACCGGGCTGGCCATCACCCAGTTCACCAGCATCGCCAACGTCCCGACCCTTCCCGCGCGCGTATGGGGCGGCACCCAGGACAACGGCACCCTCAAAAAGTCGATCTTCAGCAACACGTGGTTCGATGTCGAGAGCGGGGACGGCGGTCAGGTCCTCGTCGATCCGACTGATGAGAACTTCGTGTATGGCAACTACTTCGGCATCAGCCCGTATCGGAATACCGACGGCGGGAACTTCTTCACGAACTCGTTCATCACGGGCGGCATCGACCTGACCGACCGCTCGGAGTTCTACGTCCCGGAGATCATGAACCAGGCCAACCCGAACCAGCTGTTCCTGGGCACCTACCGGGTCTATCGGACAGACAATGCCAAGGCGGATGACGCCGCCGCCGTCCACTGGACCGCCATCAGCCCGGACCTCACGTCCGGCTGCACGGGGACTGCTCCCAATGGCGCTCGCGGCTGCGACATCAGCGCGATCGGCATGTCGAGCGGTGGGAACGGCGTCTATGCAGGCACGCTGGAGGGCTGGGTCCAGTTCAGCCCCGACGCGGTCACCAACCTCAACCCGACCTGGAATCGGGTCGGCGCCTACATCTTCCCGAACCGGCCGGTCAGCGATATCGCCGTCGACCGATCCAACGACCGGATCGCCTTCGCGGCGTTCAACGGGTTCAACGCCGCGACTCCCGGGCATCCCGGCCACGTGTTCAAGACGACCAACGCCGGCGTCAGCTGGACCGACATCAGCGCGAACCTGCCTGACAATCCGGTCAACTCCCTCCAGCTCGATGCGAGCTATCCGGACACGCTCTATGCGGGTACGGATGTCGGCGTCTTCGTCACCTACAACGGCGGCGCGAGCTGGCAGCCGCTTGGCAGCCGGATGCCGACCGTCCAGGTCTGGCAGCTCAACCTCGACCCGCGAAACCGGAACCTGGTCGCCGGCACCCATGGCCGTGGAGCCTGGCGGTCGAGCGACACCGTGACGGTACCCGCGCTCGTCGTGAGCAAGGTCGACGCCGGCGTGCCCGTCGGGCCCGGCAAGAACATCGATTACACGATCACGGTCTCCAACATCGGCAACGCCACCGCGACCGGGGTCTCGGTGACGGACCCGATCCCGGCGAACACGACCTTCACCAGCGCCGGCGACGGCGGCACCTTCTCGAGCGGCGCGGTCCACTGGACCGGGCTGACCATCGCGGCGCAGGCCCAGGTCGACCTGCATTTCACCGTGACCATCTCGCCGACGCTCGCCTCGAGCGTGACCTCGATCGTCAACGATGGCATCGTCGTCACGTCGACGCAGGGGGTCGGGGCGACCGGCAGTGCCCATTCGACCCCGATCGCACCGCCGTACGCGGTGAGCCTGTCACCGACGAGCCAGACCGACGGCGCGCACGTCGGGACGTCCGCCACCTATCAGTTCAAGATCACGAACCTCGGCTTCAACGACGACACGTACTCGCTGGGGGTCACGTCCGGGACGTTCCCGGCCACGGTCCTCGACGCGACCTGCACCTCGGCGCAGCCATCGATCGCCATCGCCAGCGGCGCGTCCGCGAATGTCTGCCTCAAGGTCGACGTTCCGGGCGGAGCCGCGAACGCGTCCACCGACACCGCGACGTTGACCGCGACATCGACCGGGGATGCGTCGGTCCACGCCAGCGCGACGGCCAGGACCATCGCGGTCGCGGTCGATGTCCTCCTGGTCGACAACGACCACCACGGCAATCCGCCACTCCCCGACGTCCGGTCGTACTACACGGCGGCCCTCACGTCGGCCGGTCAGACGTTCGATATCTGGGACCTCCAGACGAGCCCTGACCTGCCGCTCGGATACATGAAGGCCCACAAGAGCATCGTCTGGTTCACCGGGGCTTCGTACCCCAATCCGGTCGGTGTGTATGAGACCAACCTCGCAGCCTTCCTCGACGCCGGCGGGCGGCTGTTCATGAGCGGTCAGGACATCCTCGATCAAGGCGCCGGTACGACCGCCTTCTTCCACGACTACGTCCATATCGACTGGGACGGCAGTGAAACCCAGAACGACAAGGCCACGGCCAATGTGACCGGCGTCGCGGCCAACCCGGTGACGGGCTCGTTCGGGACCGTCCCGCTCGACCTGAGCGTCCTCCTGGGCGCGCAGTTCAGCGACCAGGTCACACCGATCGCCCCGGCCGTCCCGGCCTTCACCGACGACAACACCAAGACAGATGCACTGACGGTGACCGCCGGTGCGTACAAGGTCGTCTTCCTGGCCTTCCCGTTCGAGGAGTTCGGGACGGCGGCCCAGAAGACATCCCTGATGACCTCGGTCTTCAGCTACTTCAACGCACCGTAGCGACCACCACGAGACCCTGATCGGCCGTTCCGCGGCCGACGCCGCGAGCGGGAACGGAGACATCCGTTCCCGCTCGTTTTCGTGGTCACGGGTATATCCTCCTTGACCCATGGAAGCAGCGGCAGACCCGACCGCAGACCGTGACTCGCGCCACGACATCAAGACACGACACCCACTCGCGCTTGCGATGGCGGTCGCCCTCGCCGCGGTCCTGGCGTCGCTCGCCGGATGCAGCTCGGGCGGCGCCCCGGGCAGCGCATCGGCGGCGCCGACAGGGGCCGCTTCCGGACTCGCCTCCCCTGAACCGGTCTCCACTCCCCTGCCCAGCGTCTCGGCGGCGGCCTCGGCGGGAACGACCGTCGATGGGGCCGGCGACGTGACCCCGAGTTACCTCGACATCGTCGCGATGCGTGCGAGTGCCGACGCCGGATCGCTGACGCTGGGGTTGGACCTCGCGGCCGCCGTTCCAGCCGGTTCGCCCGCGGTCGGTCAGCTCGCCTACCACTTCTATCTCGACGTCGACGGTGACGGCGCGTGGGACTACACGGCCGCGCTCAAGCTCGTCCCCGAGGGCGGCTTTCGGCCGAGCCTCGTCGGCCGCGGGTCGACCCCGCCGCTCGAGGGCGCCGTCTTTCCGGGCACCGCGAACCTCGCTGGATCGACCATCTCGCTGATGCTCCGGCTCGACGCCATCGGCTGCCCGTCGAGCGTCGGAGTTCGCGCGGATTCCCAGCAGACCAAGGCAGGCGCAACGGCCGGGGACCAGGTCCCCGATGCGCCCGACGCCTGGATCCCCGTCGCAACGGGCTGCCAGCCCGCGGGGTCCTAGGCTACCCCGCGATCGAGGGTTCCAGCTTCGAACCGACCTCCTGGCACGGCCAGCAGCGCTGCGATCTCGCTCGACGCGAGCGGCTCGGCGAACAGGAAGCCCTGCCCGAGGTCGGCACCGAGGGTCTGCAGCTCGGAGAGCTGGCTGGCATCCTCGATCCCCTCGGCGACCGTCTCGAGGTGGAGGGTCTCGCTGAGGTGGAGGATCGATTCGAGCAGCGCGGTCTCGTCTCGCCCTTCGGACATGCTGGCCACGAACGAGCGGTCGATCTTGAGGATGTCGATCGGGAACTGACGAACATAGCTCAGCGAGGAGTATCCAGTCCCGAAATCGTCGATGGCGAGGCGGATGCCAAGCGTCTTGAGTTCGCGCAGCGTGGCCATCGTCGCCTCGGTGTCTTGGATCAGGACACCCTCGGTGAACTCCAGGACGAGACGGGTCGGATCGAGATTCGTTACCGCGAGGATCTGGGCGACCTCGGCGACGAACCCGGTCTCGGCGACTTGCCGGCCGGATACGTTGACGTTCATGGTGATGGGCCGGCCCGGCGCAGCAAGGTCCCACGCCACGGCCTGACGGCAGGCCTCGAGGAGGACCCAGCGGCCGAGCTCGATGATCAGCCCGGTCTCCTCGGCGACCGGGATGAAGGTCAAGGGTCCGACGACCCCACGTTCGGGATGACGCCAGCGGAGCAGCGCCTCGACACCGACGATCTCCAGCGTCGAAAGGTCCAGGACGGGCTGGTAGAGCACGAAGAACTCGTCGCGTTCGATCGCGCGCTCAAGGTCGCCCTTGAGGGCCAGTCGCGCCAGCGCCGCCGCATGCATGCTCGGCTCGAACACCTCGATCCGATTCTTGCCCTTGCGCTTGGCCATGTACATCGAGACGTCCGCGTTGCGAAGCAGCTCCTCGGAAGTCTGGCCCCGGGCCGTCACGACCGCGACGCCGATGCTCGCATGGACGAACAGCTCCTTCCCACCCTGGGCGAACGGCGCCTGGAGGACCGACATGACCCGGTCGGCGACGGCCGTGGGCTCGACCGCCATCGAGGGATCCTCGACCAGCACGGCGAATTCGTCACCGCCCATCCGCGCGAGGGTATCGCTTGTACGCAGCGCGCCACGGAGGCGTTCGGCGACGCTGACGAGGATCGCATCACCCTCACCGTGCCCGAGGCTGTCGTTGATCGTCTTGAAGTCGTCCAGATCGATGAACAGGACGGCGAGCGGGCGCGGTCCGCGCAACGAAAGGGAGAGGGCATGCTCCAGCCGGTCGATGAACAGGGCTCGGTTGGCAAGGCCCGTCAGCGAGTCGTGGAAGGCCTGGTGCCGAAGCTCCTCCTCGAGCGTCTTGCGTGAGGTGATGTCGCGATAGTTGACGACCACGCCGCCGACCGCAGGGTCGTCGAACAGGTTCTTGCCGACCGCCTCGATCCAGCGCCACGAGCCGTCCGCGTGCTGGACCCGGAATTCGCCGGTCGCCATCGAGCCCGGGGATCGCACGACGTCGGCGAGCAGCGCCTCGCAATAACCCCGATCATCCGGATGCAACGCGTCGAAGGCACTTTGCCCGATGCGGTCCTCCGCCTTGAATCCCAGGACCTGTTCAGCGGCTGGGCTCTCGTACTCGATCGTGCCCCCCGCCCCGAGGATCATGTTCACGTCGGCGGAGTTCTGGACGAGCGACCGGAACCGCTCCTGGCTGCGACGGAGATCTGCCGTCAGGGCCATCTCCTTGAGCGATTGCTCGAGCACCAATCGGCTCTGCCTGGTCAGGCGTCGTGACGCGATGGAGAAGGCCGCGAACAGGAGAGCGAGGAGACCAAGGGCCATTCCGCCGACGTTGAGGAGGACGTCCTGCCGGGTCTCAGCGATGTCGGCCATGATCGGGGCTGCGTCCTCGTAGACCTCATACGCCCCGATGACCTTGCCGCCACCCGCCGGACGGATCGGCAGATAGATCGACAGGAGCTCGTCGGCGAGGCCACGCTCAAAGATGTTCTCCTCATCCGTCGCGTGGGAGAACTCGGTCGAGACGCTTCCCTGGAGGACCTCGGTGAGGTCGTCTGCCACGGGGAAGCGGCGGCCTCGCAGTGCCGGGAGGTCCGAAAAGACGACCGTGCCGTCCGGGGCCCAAACCTTGATCCGGAGCAAGGTCTCGGCCGAGACCAGCCGCTGGAGTTCGGTGTTGAGCGCGGCGCCTTCGGGACTCGAGGGGTTCGCGAGGACCTTGGGCGTGATCGACGGATCGATGTAGCCGCGAACCACCGCTTCCGTGGTGCGCACCGCCTCGGCGACGGCAGTCTGCTGCAGATGGTCGGAGACGTTCGCCGAGACAAGGATCGCAGCGACCACGATGAGCACACCCGAGACCGAAAGCACGAGTGCCCGAAGCCCTGGGTGCCATCCAGTTCGAAGATGAGGTCGATCCATGGGTGACGCGAACGTAGGTCGCCATCCCGGGCTCGACTAGTGCACCTTTCGTTCCATCGCCGGGTTACCCCTGGTGCCGCCCTGCACCTTCACGAGGCGCGAGCCCGAACACCGACGGACGTCGATCCTGGTGGGGCAAGCGATTGGTAGGGCGAATGCCGTATGGACAGGCCGGGAACGACCCGCCTACAGTCCCGCCCCTTGCCGGGCTCACTGTGTGCCCGGACCGAAGCCCCGGGAGGCGACGGATCTTGGACCTGCCCGAGTTCGGGCAGCTCGTCGTATTCGTGCTGCTCGTCTCATTGCCGCTGCTCCTGCTCGACGTCGCGATGCGCCGCGCCAAACCGCGGCGCCGCGGACCTGGCGCGCCCGACTGACGGTCAACCGAGGGGCAGGTACGCCTGCTCGCCGTGGAGTCCCGCATCGAGCCCCGTCTCCTCGACGCCGGCCGAGACATGGACGCTCGTCACTCGATCGATCAGCCACAGCATGCCGAACGTGAACACGAAGGCCCAGACCGTCGAGA
>DAIOXD010000020.1:0-13878 GCA_036758145.1 Candidatus Limnocylindrales bacterium | reverse complement strand
GTACAACGTCGAGCGATTCCGCCCGAGGTACAACGGCAAGCTCGGCGACCCGATGCTACTGGTAGGCCTCGATTAGACCGGCGGGGCGCCGGATGGCGCGGGCGTTCGTTGCGTCCTCCGCTCCTTCGCTCACGCACCTTGAGGTGCGCTCGCTGCGGTGCTCGGGCGCGCCTTCGCCGGCACCGCCCGGCCCCCGGATCCTCGGTTCGCGGTCAGCTCTCGAGCGCCGAAAGGGCGCGGATGGCGCGGGCGAGGGCTGACATATCGTCGTCGCCGTGGCCGCCCGCGACCAGGCCCGTTTCGAGTTGGGCTGCGAGCGCGCTGACCGGCAGGACGGCGCCGAGCTGGGCGGCGAGTCCGAGGGCGATGCCGAGGTCCTTGCGATGGAGAGCGACCTTGAACCCGAGCGGGTAGTCGTTGTCGAGCATCCGGCCGCTCCGGTTGGCAAGGACCCAGCTCTGGGCAGCGCCGCCACCCAGGGCCTCGACGACCTGCTCGACGTCGAGGCCGGCCTTGATGGCCAAGACGATCCCCTCGGCGACGCCCAGGTAGGTGCCGGCGAGGATGACCTGGTTGACCGCCTTGACCGCCTGGCCGGCGCCGATCGGGCCAACGTGCGTGATGGTCCGGCCCATCGCGGTCAGGACCGGGCGGGCATGCTCGACGTCAGCCTCGTCACCGCCGACGAAGATCGTCAGCGTCGCGTTGCGCGCGCCCTCGCTCCCGCCCGAGACCGGCGCATCGACCATCCGCAGACCGTGCTCCGACAGGCGGGCGGCGAAGTCCCAGCTGCCGGAGGGTGCGATGGTCGAGCAATCGATGATGAGCGCGCCCGGACGAGCACCGCCGACGACACCGTCGGGACCGAAGAGGACGGCCTCGACGTCCGGCGTATCGGAAACGCAGATGACCACGATGTCGGCCTGGGCGGACGCGGCGGCCGGGGTCTCCGCAGTGGCCACGCCGAGCGAGGCGAGTTCGGCCGCACGGCCCGGCGTCCGGTTCCAGCCGGTGACCGCGAACCTGGCGCGGGCCAGGTTGGCCGCCATCGCCGCGCCCATCGTCCCGAGCCCGAGGAAGG
The DNA here is from genome assembly GCA_036758145.1 of Candidatus Limnocylindrales bacterium. GTDB lineage: Bacteria > Chloroflexota > Limnocylindria > Limnocylindrales > CSP1-4 > SPCO01. The sequence goes on along the minus strand of DAIOXD010000020.1, from coordinate 12,797 downwards.
CGACAGCGCCGCGTTGAGCCGAGGGTTCGGTGGTCATGGCAGGAGTCGACCTCACGTTCGGGGACGAGGCAGGCGGGCGCCGTTCGGTGGACCCACACTCACCACCTGAAGCCTACAGGATGGGCTCCGCGGAGATCGACTCGAGGGCTGACCCCAGGCCTGCAGCCGCGCCGCGGTTCGGGGTCGTATCATTCGCGGACTGCGGCGGCCCCAAGCGTTGCGTCGACCACTTCGAGGTGAAGGTGCGATCGAGTTCCGGGATGCCCCGGGCCTGGGATCTCGCGGCCGCCGCGCGACGCACGATCGTCGATCTGGACCTGCTTCGCACCCGCCTGATCTGGTTGGCGCTCTCGATCGTGACCATCGTCGTCCTGATCGCGCTCGGCCGTCATCTCACGTTCTGGCAGGACGAATGGGCGTTCATCGGCGCCGAGCCATCGAGCATCGGATCCTGGCTGACGCCCCACAACGAGCACTGGTCGACGGTGCCGCTGCTGCTGTATCGGGCGATCCTGGGAGTCGTCGGCCTCCACTCGTACCTGCCCTATCTCGCGCTGCTGGCCGCGCTGCACGTCATCGCGGCGGGCGGCGCGTTCGTGTTACTGGCCCGCCGTCTTCCGCCGTGGGCCGCGCTCGTGGGCGTCGTTCCCCTGCTCGTCCTCGGGAGCGGCTATCAGAACCTGGTGTGGGCCTTCCAGATCGGATTCGTGGGCTCCGTGGCCGCCGGCATGTGGGGTCTCGTGGCGCTCGAGACCGATCAGCGTCCACGGTCGGCCGTGCTCGGGGTGGCGCTCCTGATCGTCGCTCTCGCCTCCTCGGGGATGGGCTTGTTCTTCGTACTCGCGGCGGCCGTCCGCCTGGCGGTCGACCCGGCATCCAGGCGGCGAGTCCTCTGGCTCGCGATCCCGGCAGGCGTCTTCGCGATCTGGTACCTCACCTATGGGCGGCAGGGACAGTCGGGATTCGTCGGACCGACCCAAGTCCTCGTGTTCGCGGCCCGGGGCCTCATCTACGCCGTGGCGAGAGTCGCCGGGTTGGACCTTGCCGGCCATGCATCGGTGCTCGGGCCGATCCTCGCGGTCATCACGCTGGTGCTGGTGACGGCGTCGCTGGCCCGCGGCGCGATCCGGCGGAGCCTGCCGCCGCTCGCCGTGGCTGGGTTTGTCGCAGCTGCGGGGATGTACACCGTCGTCGGGCTGACGCGCGCGGATCTCGCGAGTGACTTCGCGATGCGAAGCCGCTATGTCTACGTGGCCGCGTTCCTGCTCGTTCCCGCCGCAGCTGACCTGACCTCGCATCTGCGTGCGGGGCGTCGACTGCCGAAGGTCGCCGTCGTCGGTCTCCTGGCACTGGTCTGCCTCTCCGTCGGGGCCAACCTCGTCGATCTCCGGGCTGGCCGCAGGCAATTCAGCGCCGATGCACGGCTCACCCGCGCGTACCTGACCGTGCTCGCAGAGCATCGCGGGGCGTCTTGGCTCGACGCTGGCGGCCTCCCGCCCGGCTGGCCCGATATCGACCAGCTGGATGTCCTCCTCGCGAGATACGGGTCGCCGCTCCGCGACACGCTCATTCCCTCCGACGCCACGCCGCCCCGACCGGACGATCTGGATCGCGCGACCTTGAGTCTCGCCTTGAAGGCCTTCCGGGTCGCGCCGGGTCCGCCTCCTGGTCCGGCCATCCCGGTCGTGCCGAAGGTCCTCACGGTGGCCTCGGCGACGGTCGTCTCGGCCAACGCCTGTGTCGAGGTCACGCCGGCCCCGACCGGGGGATCGGTCACGGTCGCGGTCCCGGGCGGCGGATGGCTGGAGGTCAGCGGCCCGGCAGCCGACCTGACGGCTCTCCTGGGTCACCTGCGCCCACCGACCGCGCGGTTCCAGCTCATGATCCCCACCCGCGCTGGCGGCGGCGCGACGCTCGCGGTCCCCGATCTCGGCGACGGCTCTTCGTGGCAGGTCGCCCTGGACCTTCCGGCCGGGACCGGCCGCGCCGCGGTGTGCGCCTTCTCCGGCTGAGCGGCGAGAGGCAGCGGCCGAACCGGATCCGCAAACAAGGGTGGCGCGCCCGGCGGGACTCGAACCCACGACCTTTAGGTCCGCAACCTAACGCTCTATCCGCTGAGCTACGGGCGCCTGATGCTGTGGCAGGTGGCGGAGAGGGAGGGATTCGAACCCTCGATGCAGGTTACCCCACATGGCGGTTTAGCAAACCGCTGCACTAGACCTCTATGCGACCTCTCCGTCGCGACAGCGGCCGGAATCCTATCATGGGACGAAGCCCCCACCGATCGATGGAGCGACGCCTCCGTGAGCCGAGATGACGAGATCCGGGCCGCCACGATCGGCGAGCCGACGCGGGCCGACGGCCCCATCCGACTCGCCCCATACGACCCCGCATGGCCGGCCCTGTACGAACGCGAGGCGAGCCGTATCCGCTCGATCCTCGGGGACAGGGTCCGGCTCCTCGAGCACGCCGGCTCGACCTCCGTGCCCGGGCTCTCGGCGAAGCCCATCGTCGACATCGTCCTTGCCGTGGATGACCCCGCCGACGAGGGCGCCTACGTGCCGCCGATGGAGGCGGCCGGCTACGTGCTCCGGATCCGCGAGCCCGACTGGTTCGAGCATCGGCTGCTCAAGGGTCCGGACACGGACATCAACCTGCATGCGTTCGGGGCCGACAGCCCGGAGATCGGTCGAATGCTGGCCTTCCGCGACCGCCTCCGGGCCGACGACGACGAGCGTCGTCTGTACGAACAGGCCAAGCGCGATCTCGCCGCGCGTCATTGGACCTACGTCCAGGACTACGCCGACGCCAAGAGCGAGATCGTCGAGGCCATCGTCGCGCGGGCGCTGGCCGCCCGTGGGACGTCGGCCGCGCGTTGACAGCGAGCTCGGCAGTCGATACCGTCCGGGCACGCACATGAAGCACTCCTACTACTTTCGATGCCCGGCATGATCGTTCCCGGTTCGTAGACCCGGGGGCACGGGTCGTGTCGGGCAAACGAAGCAGAGGCCAGACCTCTGCTTTTTTGTTTGGCCAGCCGACCGACGAGGAGACAGCAGCACGATGTTCGTCGTGATGACCGGCGGCGCCAGCGAGGCCGAGATCCTGGGCGTCAAGAGCCAGATCCTGGCCGAGGGGCTGACGCCGTTCGAGCATCAGGGTGCGGAACGGACGGTCATCGCCGTCGTCGGCGAGATCGGTTCGCGCCGGCCCGCCCTGCTCGATCGCTTCGCGCGTCTGCCCGGCGTCGCCTCGGTGACCCCGATCAGCCGGCCGTTCAAGCTGACCTCGCGCGAGTTCCATCCGGAGGACACGGTCATCCGCGTGCTCGATGCGGTGATCGGTGACGGGTCGCTGACGGTGATGGCCGGCCCCTGCTCGATCGAGAGCCGCGACCAGCTGATGGAGACGGCGGACGCCGTCGCCGCGGCGGGCGCCACGATCCTGCGCGGCGGCGCGTTCAAGCCACGGACCTCTCCCTACTCCTTCCAGGGTCTCGGGATCCAGGGGCTGCGCTATCTCGCCGAAGCGCGCGAGCGGACGGGGCTGCCGGTGATCACCGAGGTGATGGAGCCCAACCAGGTCGACATCGTCGCCGAGTACGCGGACATCCTCCAGATCGGCACCCGGAACATGCAGAACTACTCGCTCCTGCGCGACGTCGGGCGAGTGGCGCGGCCGGTCATGCTCAAGCGCGGCTACGGCGCCACGGTCGAGGAATTCCTGATGGCGGCCGAGTACATCGTCAGCTCGGGCAACCCCAACGTCATCCTGTGCGAGCGCGGGATCCGGACCTTCGAGACCTATACCCGCAACACGCTGGATCTCGCCGCCGTGCCGGTCCTGAACCACCTGACCCACCTGCCGGTCATCGTCGACCCCAGCCATGCGACGGGGAAGCGCTGGCTGGTCAAGCCGCTCGCGATCGGCGGCGTGGCGGTCGGGGCGGACGGGGTGATGGTCGAGGTGCATCCTCATCCCGACGACGCCCTCTCGGACGCGGAGCAGCAGCTCGACCTCGAGGGATTCCGCGACTTGATGGCGGCGATCGTCCCGGTCCACGAGCACGTCCGCGGCCTCTACGCGAGGGGGGCTTGACCGTGCCGCAGACCGCCGAGCCGCCCGTCGCGCACGTCCGCCCGAGCGCCCGCCTGCGCGGCGACCTGTACCTGCCCGGCGACAAGTCGGTCAGCCATCGGGCGCTGATCCTGGCCGCGGCCGCGGAGGGCGAGAGCCTGATCCGTGGGGCTGGTGATGGCGCCGACATCCGCTCCACGGCGGGGATCGTGGCCGCGCTCGGGGCGACCGTGGAACGGTTGGCCGAGGCGCGCGCGGGCAGGGGCGCGACCGTCGACTACCGCGTCACCTCGCCCGGTGCTGCCGGCCTGCACGAACCCCGCGCGATCCTCGATTGCGGCAACTCGGGCACGAGTCTGCGCCTCATGACCGGGTTCCTGGCCGGGCTGCCGATGACGTGCGTCCTCGATGGGGATGCGTCATTGCGTGGGCGTCCGGTGGCTCGTATCATCGAACCGCTGCGCTCGATGGGCGCCGTGCTCCATGGCCGCCGGAACGACTCCCTGCCTCCCCTGACCGTGATCGGTCGTACCCCGCTCCGGGCGATCGACGTTGTGACGTCCGTGCCGAGCGCGCAGGTGAAGTCGGCGATCCTACTGGCGGGGCTTCGGGCGGCTGGGCGGACCACGGTCCGCGAGACGGTCGCGACGCGCGACCACACGGAACGGATGCTGCGGGCCCGGGGCGTGCCGGTCGAGCGGACGGACGCACCCGATGGTTCGGTGGCCTGGACGATCCACGGAGGGATGTCAGTGCACGCGGTGGAGGAACGGGTCCCGGGCGACGTCTCGGCGGCGGCGTTCTGGCTCGTCGCGGGCGCGATCCATCCCGATGCCGAGCTCGTCCTGCACGACGTCGGGGTCAACCCGACGCGCCGGGCGGTGATCGACATCCTGCGTTCGATGGGCGCCGACATCGTGGAGCGACCGGTCGGCGGTGGCGGGGCCGACAAGGGCGACGACGGCATCGGAGAGCCGATCGCCGACCTGCTCGTCCGGTCCTCGAAGCTCCGAGCCGTCGAACTCGGTCCGGCCGAGGTCGCCGCGGCCATCGACGAGATCCCGGTCCTCTGTCTCGCGGCCACGGCCGCGGTGGGCACCACGGTCATCCGCGGTGCGGGCGAGCTGCGGCACAAGGAGTCCGACCGGATCGCCGGGATCGCCGCCGGGCTCCGCGCGCTGGGCGCCCGGATCGAGATCGACGGCGACGACCTGCGCATCGAAGGCAGGACCGCCCTCGACGGCGCCGAGACCGACAGCCTGAACGACCACCGCCTGGCGATGACGTTCGCGATCGCGGGACTCATCGCCGCGGGTCAGACATCCATCGGGCGGCCGGGGTCGGCCGCGATCTCCTATCCGGGTTTCTTCGACGACCTCGAAAGGGTGCGAGCATGACGAAGCGCGTGGTCCTCATCGGCCACCCGGTGGCCCACTCCCTGTCCGGGGCCATGCAGCAGGCCGCCTTCGATTCGCTCGGCATCGACGCGATCTACGAGTTGTGGGACCGGACGCCGATCGGTCTCGCCCCGGCGATCGAAGAGCTCCGCGGCGACGAGTTCCTGGGCGCCAACATCACGATCCCGCACAAGGAGCGGGTCGCACCGATGGTCGACCGCCAGACGGACGACGCGCACGTCACCGGCGCGGTGAACACGATCACCCGCGAGGGCAAGCGACTGATCGGCCACAACACCGACGTGCCCGGCTTCAAGGTCGCGCTCGACCGCCTCGTGGGCAAGCAGAAGATGCCGCGCCAGGCGGTCGTCCTGGGGGCCGGCGGTGGCGCCCGGGCCGTGGTCTACGGCCTGATCACCGAGGGCTTCCAGCGGATCGTCGTCTTCAACCGGCACCTGCACCGGGCGGAGGGGCTGGTCAAGCACTTCGGCCGGAGCGCCGCCCACATGGAGCTGCGCGCGATGCCCTGGCACGATTCGATCATCGAGGCCGAGTTGGCCAAGACGCGGGTCCTCATCAACGCGACCTCGATCGGGCTGACGCGCGACGAAAGCCCGATCGCGGCCGAGGCGCTCCACGGCGAACTGCTGGTCCTCGACCTCATCTACGCCCGGACCAAGCTGCTGCGGGATGCCGCGGCGGCCGGTGCGACGGTCGCCGATGGCGAGCTGATGCTGCTCCACCAGGGTGCCGCCGCGTTCACCTTGTGGACCGGTCAGCCGGCTCCGCTCGACTTGATGCAGCAGAAGCTGGCCGAGGCGCGCGCCGGTGGGCTTCGCTCGGCCGAGGGCGAGCCGACGGGCGCCACCGCGGACGGCGTCACGGCCGGCACCGCGGCCGACTGACGGCCCGACCGACCGGCCGGCGAAGAGCGACGATCCGATGGGCGCGTTCCGCTTCCTGACGGCCGGCGAATCGCATGGTCCGGCGCTCGGCGTGACGATCGAGGGCGTACCGGCGGGTCTCGCCGTCACCGCGGATGACCTCGCGGTCGACCTCGCCCGTCGCCAGAAGGGCTATGGCCGGGGCGCCCGCCAGGCGATCGAACAGGACCGTGCCGAGATCCTGGCCGGCATCCGCCACGGGACGACCCTCGGCTCGCCGATCCTCCTGCTCGTCCGCAACAAGGACTGGGAGAACTGGACTGCCGTGATGGCCGTCGAGCCGCTCGATGACGAGGCCGCCGCAGCCCTCCACCACGCGGCCGCCGAGGGCAACAAGCGGGCCACACCGGTCACTCGTGTCCGGCCCGGCCACGCCGACCTCGCCGGCGCGCTCAAGTACGGGTTCAACGACGTCCGGAACGTGCTCGAGCGCGCCTCGGCGCGTGAGACCGCGGCGCGGGTCGCGGCCGGCGGCGTGGCCCGGGCCTTTTTGCGTGAGCTCGGGATCGAGACCTGGTCGTTCACCGCGGAAGTCGGCGGCGTCGCGGTCGATCCGGCGAACTGCACCCGGCCGCGTGACGAGGCCGACGCCTCGCCGCTGCGCTGCCCGGACCCTGATGCGGAGACGGCGATGATCGCCCGCATCGACGAGGCGCGTGCGGCCGGCGATACGGTCGGCGGCGTCTTCGAGGTCGTCGTCCACGGGCTCCCGATCGGGCTCGGGTCGTACGTCCACTGGGACCGCCGGCTCGATGGAGCGCTCGCCGCGGCGGTCATGAGCATCAACATCGTCAAGGGGGTCGAGTTCGGCCTCGGCTTCGAGCAGACGCGGCGCTTCGGGTCGGGCGTCCACGACGTCATCGAGGGCCGGGGCGACGACGGCCGCTGGGTCCACCGCACGAACAACGCCGGCGGGCTCACCGGCGGCGTCACGAACGGCGAGCCGCTCATCGTGCGTGGCGCGGTGAAGCCGATCTCGACGCTCGCCCGCCCGCTCCCGTCGGCCGATCTCATCACCGGTGAATCGGTCGACAAGGCGCATTACGAGCGCAGCGACATCAGCGTCGTGCCGGCGGCCGGGGTCGTCGCCGAGGCGATGGTCATGCTGACACTCTCGAGCTTCGTCCTCGAGAAGTTCGGGGGCGACACGCTCGACGACGTGCGGGCGGCCCTCGACCACTACCGGGCGCGCATCTCGGCCGCGCCTGAACCGCCGTCGGCCGGTGGCCGGACCGCTGCCACACCGGCCATGACCCAGGCCGCGGCGCACGGGCTGACCGGCACGGACGAGGCCGGTTCCGGCGGGGACGACTGAGACCGGCCATGGATGTCGTGATGGTCGGGCTCCCGGGCAGCGGCAAGAGCGTGGTCGGGCGGCGTCTCGCCAACCGCCACGGAGCCGGGTTCATCGATCTCGACGAGCGGATCGAATCCGGTGCCGGCCGGGCCATCGAGGACATCTTCGCCGAGGACGGCGAGGCCGCCTTTCGCCAGCTCGAGCGTGCGGCGATCGCAGGCCTGGGGCCCGCCGATCCCGCGACGGACGTCCGTCGGGTGATCTCGACCGGCGGTGGCTCCATCGTCGACCCACGCAATCGCTGGGCGCTCTATCGCGGTCGGACCGCCGTCTGGCTTCACGGCCGGCCGGAAGTCCTCGCGCAACGGCTCCGCCGCTCCCCGAACGTCCGCCCGCTCGTCTCGGGCCGCGACCCGATCGGGACGATCCGGGATCTCGCCGCCAAGCGCGAGCGGTTCTATGCCGCGGCGCGGATCCACCAGTTCGGGGTCGGCGAGGTGCGGGGCGTCGTCGACGCCGTCGAGGAGGCCCTGGGCGGACTCGACCTGGCGGTCGGGGGCATGACCCTCCTGCGCGCCGAGACGCCGATCGGGCGGATCGTCCTGGGCGATGGCATCGTCGTCGAGGCGCTCGACGCCGAGCTCGACCACCTCCACGCCGGTCGGGCTATCCTGGTCAGCGAGCCGGGCGCCTGGGAGGCCGTCGGGGAGCGGCTGGCAGACGGCCTGCGCGAGCGCGGGCGCAGGCGCGAGGTGGTGCGGATCCTCCTCCCCCAGGGCGAGGCCGCCAAGCGACTCGACGTCGTCGAAACCGCCGCGCGGGAACTGGCCGTCCTCCGCGTGGAACGCTCCGATGTGCTCGTTGCGGTCGGTGGCGGGGCCCTCGGCGATACGGCCGGCTTCCTCGCGGCGATCTACCTCCGTGGCATCCGGTTCATCCAGGTCCCGACGACGCTCGTCGCCCAGATCGACTCGGCGATCGGCGGCAAGACCGGAGTGGACCTCCCGGAGGGCAAGAATCTGGTTGGCGCGTTCCATCAGCCGTCGGCCATCGTCATCGACGTCGGTCTGCTGCGGACAGTCCCCGAGCGCCAGATGCGGGCGGCGCTCGGCGAGGCGGTCAAGATGGCCGTCCTCGGCGACGAGCGTCTCCTTCAGCTGCTCGAGACCGACGGACCGTCGATCGCACGCGGCGATCCGGCCGTCTTCAGTTCGGGTGCCCTGGCCGAGCTCGTCGAGCGCGCCGGCTGGGCCAAGGTCGAGGTCGTCATCGCCGATGAGCGTGAGCGTGGCACGACGAGCGGACGGATCGCGCTCAACCTCGGCCATTCGATCGGTCACGCCCTGGAAGCCGCGGCGGGCTACGGCGGCCTGCTCCACGGCGAGGCGGTCGCGTACGGCCTGCGGGCCGCGATGCGGATGGGCGTCGAGTCCGGCGTGACGCCACCGGGGCGGGCAGATCGGATCGGGCGGCTGCTCGACGCCCTCGGGCTCGCGACGGGATCGCTGCCCTACCCGCTCGAGACCGTCATCGCCCATCTCGCCATCGACAAGAAGCATGCGGCAGGGCGCCTGCGCTGGGTCATCCCGACCGCCGACGGCGCCGTGGTCCGCGACGACATCGAGCCTGCGATCGTCGAACGTGCCGCCGCGGGATCACTTGCTGGCGGCGCCGCCCGGCCAACGGACGCCGCGACCACCGGAAAAGCAGGCACGACATGACCAGCGTCCTCGTTCTACAGGGCCCGAACCTCAACCTCCTCGGCACGCGCGAGCCCGAGATCTACGGCCACGACTCGCTCGATGAGGTCCACGCCGGGATCGCCGCCCGTGCCTCGGAGCTCGGTCTCGGCGTCGACTTCTTCCAGTCGAACCACGAGGGCGCCCTGATCGATCGACTCCACCAGCGGGATTTCGACGTGGCGATCGTCAACGCCGGCGGGCTGACCCACACGAGCGTCTCGCTGCGCGACGCCATGCTCGCCATCGAGCGCCCGTTCATCGAGGTGCACCTGTCCGACCCGTCGAAGCGGGAGCCGTTCCGCCACGTCAATTTCCTTCACGACATCGCGCTCGAATCGATCGTCGGCCAGGGCACTCGCGGGTATCACCTCGCGCTCGAGTCGATCGCCCGCCGCTTCGGTGGCACGGGTGACTAGACGCCCCGCCCGGAGCGCGGAGACGCCGGAGCTGCGCCGGATGCGCCAGCGGATCGATGCCCTCGACCGGAAGATCGTGGCGCTCCTCAACGAACGAGCGGAGCTGGCCAGAGAAGCCGGGCGCGCCAAGACGGCCGCCGGCCGGCGGGCCATCCGCGACGCCGAACGCGAGCGTGAGGTCCTGCTCCGGGTCACGATGGCGAACGGCGGCCCCCTTGACCAGGCCGACCTGCTCGCGCTCTATCGGCGGCTGATGTCGGCCACCCGCGCGCTCGAGGCGCGTGACCGGGAGCGAGCAGCGGTCCGGGCCTCGCTGGGTCCCGCGGCCCAGCGCGATGACCCCGACTGAGGGCGGCGCCCTGCCCGCTCGAGCGCGAACCCGTTCCGCACCGGCGCCGACGGGCGATCTCCACCTGGGTCACGTGGTCGGGCGACGCTTCGCGCGTTCGAGCGACTAGGAGTCCGTGCGGTCCTCGATCTCCCAGGCGTGGTCGAGGGCGTGCCAGGCGATCCGGGCGGCGGCGTAGCGGGGCGGCCACTTGCGACCGGCCAGTGGCGAGCCGTCCGAGGGTCGCCGGAGGATCTCGAGCATCGTCTCGCGCAGGCCCTCGACGGCGGCTCGATCGCCCGGGTCGGGCTGTTTCTCGCGGATCCCCACCTCGCGGGCGTAGTACCAGTCGGATTCGGTGACGTGGTGGACGATCTTGTCGCGGTCACGGCCGCCGCCGCGCGGACCCTTGCGGAGCTCCGCGGGGGCGGATGAGGCGACCCGGTCGAAGACGGTCCAGGCCGCCGCGACGAGCCGCGCCAGCCGCTCGGCTTCGGGGCCGTTGACGCGCCTGCGGTCGAGTTCGGTCACGGCGGACGGGACGCCGAACTCGGTCCCGCTCCCGCCTTCGGTCTCCTCGACCACGTCGAAGCCGCCCTGCCCGAAGGTCTCGCCTGCTTCGCGGGCGACGACGGCATACCGGTCCGCGGCGGCCTCAAGTGCGGCGAGGGCCAGTTCCGCTGTCTTGCCCGAGCGCGCCCAGCCGGGCCAATCGATCGCCCGAGCGAAGGCCTTCTTCGGCGTCGCCTCGATCACGACCACGATGGTGCCGGTCGTCATGACGTCAGGGGGTTCCGGCCAAGCAGCAGGAAGGCCGGGAAGCGACGCCCCTCATCCTCGATGTCCATCGCCGAGCGCGTCTCGACCTCGACGAAGCCGGCCGTTCGCGCCAGCTCAGTAAGGGCGTGGCGGTCGAAGCCCAGGTGGTGGATGCCCTCGGCCTCGGAGCTGTGGAAGGTGCCGTCCTCGGTGTCGAGGTCGGACAGCGCCATCCGGCCACCAGGCCGGAGGAGGCGACGGACCGCGGCCAGGGCGGCCGCCGTGTCTTCGATGTGGTGGAGGACGAGGAACGAGACGGCGAGGTCGAACCTGTCGGCCGGTGGCGGATCGGCCACGAGGTCGAGCTTGACGGCCGAGACCTGCGGCAACTTGGCGGCGGCGAGCTTCTCGGCGATGACCGCCAGCATGCCGTCCGAGGGTTCGGCCAGCACCAGCTCGCCGATGTCCTCGAGGAGGGCCAACCCGAGCAGCCCGGTCCCGGCGCCGATGTCGACGACCCGGTCCGTCGCGGCGAGGTCGACGTTCGCCCGGATGGCGTCGGCGGCCTCCGCCGCACGGGCGATCCGCTCCGGGATGTCCCAATCCTTCGCGCGCTCATCGAACGTGCTCATGAGCTTGGATGATGCCCCATCGGGTCAGGTCGCGGCCCGCAGGTCTCGGACCAGGCGCTCGAGCGCGCCGATCTCGCGGCCGTCTTCGCCCAGGGCGTCGACCAGGGCCGAGGCCACGATCACGCCGTCCGCGCCGGCCTTCGCGATCGCCCGGACGTGGGCGGGCAGGCTAACCCCGAACCCGACGGCGACAGGGACGGGTGAGACGGCCTTGACCTCGCGCACCAAACGGCCGACGCTCGCGGGCAGGGCCGTGCGGGCGCCGGTGACGCCGACGAGCGAGACGCAGTAGAGGAACCCGCCACTTCGGGCCGCTACCGTGACCCGTCGGGCCGAGGGCGTGGTCGGCGCGACGAGATAGACGACCGCGAGCTCGGTGGCGCGGGCGACCGCCTCGAAGGGCGAACCCTCGTCGGGCGTCAGGTCGGCAACGATCAGCCCGGCGGCGCCGGCCCCGGCCAGCCGTCGGGCGACGGCCTCGCCATCGCCGCCTCCGATGACCTGGTTGGCATAGCCCATCGGGATGAGCGGCAGGTCCGGCCTGGCGGCGCCGATCCGCTCGATGAGGCGGAGCGAGCGTTCGAGCGTGGCCCCGGCCGCGAGCGCGATACCGGAGGCGCGCTGGAGCGTGGCGCCGTCAGCGAGCGGATCCGAGTACGGCAGGCCGACCTCGAGCAGATCGGCGCCCGCATCGGCCGCGGCGAGCGCGACCTCGAAGCTCGTGTCGGCGTCGGGATAGCCCGCGACGACGTAGGGGATCAATGCCGAGCGGCCCTCGTTGCGGGCACGGGTGAAGGCTGCGGCGATGCGACGAGCGCCGGCGGTCTCGTTCGTGCCGGTCGCGGCCGCGGCGGGATCGCCTCGCAGCGCGGCCTCGGGCGCGGCGGCGGCAGGGGCCGATGCCGTCATCGGGCGTTTTCCCAGGCCTCGACGTCGGCGAATCGCTCGAGCGCCGCGAGGTCCTTGTCGCCCCGACCCGAGAAACCGACGAGGACGACGACCTCGTCCGGCCACGAGCCACCCACCCCGCCGATGCCCGCCAGCAGCCCGGGGAGTGCGGCGACCGCGTGCGCCGTCTCCAGGGCCGGCAGGATCCCCTCGGTCCTCGTCGTCGTCTTCATGGCGGCGACGGCTTCGCGGTCGGTGGCCGCGGCGACCTCGATCCGGCCGCCCTCGGCAAGCGCGGCGAGCTGCGGCCCGATCCC
>DAIOXD010000019.1:0-14472 GCA_036758145.1 Candidatus Limnocylindrales bacterium | reverse complement strand
GACAGCAGCGAGGTCGTGACCGGACCGATCGGCGACGCCAACCTCGTCGATCCGACGAAGGCGGCAGCGCTTGGTGCCGATCTCAACGAGTTGCCCGGCGTCGAGATCGAAGATCCGGACGAGGGGATCACCGAAGGGTCGTAAGCGGCCGCGTCAACCCCGGCCACTCCTGAGTATCCTTGCCGGCATGCGCATCGCCCTTTCGGCCGATCATGCCGGGGCCGCTCTCAAGGACCAGCTGCTCCGCCGCTTGGCGGCGGCCGACCTCGGGCACGAGCTCATCGACCTGGGTGGCGACGGCTCCGATCCCGACGACGACTACCCGGATTTCGCGCAGCGGCTCGGCGAGGCGATCGTCGCCGGCGGCGCGGATCGAGGGATCCTGATCTGCGGCTCGGGCGTCGGCGCGTCGGTTGCTGCCAACAAGATGCGTGGGATCCGCGCGGCCGTTTGCCACGACACCTATTCGGCACACCAGGGCGTCGAGCACGACGACATGAACGTCCTGACCCTCGGCTCCCGAGTCATCGGGCCGGAGCCCGCTTATGAGTGCGCGGTGGCCTTCCTGCGCGCGACCTTCAGCGGCGAGCCACGCCACGTGCGACGCCTCGGCAAGGTCCTCGCCATCGAGGCTGCAGCGGCGAAGTCCTGAGCATCGCGCCATCGCCGGCGTACCATGGACGACCACGCTCGGAGGCCACGATGACCGACCCCGCCTCGACGACGCTCGCCGCTCCCCGGCTCGCCCTTGGTGATGGCGATACCGCCTACGAGGCGGCCGTGGAACGGGCACGAACGGAGGCCTGGGCGGCCCGACTCTTCGACCGGGATGTCACGCTGTGGAGCCCCGATCCGCGCGTCGGCGAGGCCATCGCCAAGCGGCTCGGCTGGCTCGACGCGCCGGCCCATTTCACCGGGCAGATCCCGAGTCTCGAGGCGTTCGGCGACGCGGTGGTCGCGGAGGGCTTCACGACTGCGGTGGTGGCCGGGATGGGCGGCAGCAGCCTCGCGCCCGACATCCTCCATCGGACGTTCGGGTCGCTCGAGGGCTACCTCGCCCTGCGCATCCTCGACTCGACCGATCCGGCCTACGTTGCCGCCACCCTCGACGACCTCGACCCGCTGCGCACGCTCGTCATCATCGCCTCGAAGTCGGGTACGACGACCGAACCGAACGCCTTCCTCGCGTACGCCTGGGACCGTGCCGCCCGCGCGCTCAAGGCCGTCCCGCATCACGTGTACGAGCACCCCGGCGCCTTCTTCGTGGCCGTCACGGACCCGGGCAAGAGCGTCGATGCGATCGAGCACACCGACGACTTCCGCGAGGTCTTCCTCAACCCGCCCGACATCGGCGGTCGGTACTCGGCGCTGACCTATGTCGGGTTGGTCCCGGCGTCGCTCATCGGCATCGACCTCGATCCCCTGCTCGCATCGGGTTCGGCGATGCTCGACTCCTGCCGTGAACCCGACCCGGCCAACAACCCCGGCCTCTCGCTCGGGCTCGCGATGGGGACCCTGGCCAAGGCCGGCCGGGACAAGCTGACCTTCCTGACCGATGACGAGATCGTCGCCTTCGGCGCGTGGGCCGAGCAGCTCATCGCGGAGAGCACGGGCAAGCATGGTGTGGGGATCGTACCGGTCGACCTCGAGCCACTCGGCGCCGTCGAGGCGTACGGGGCGGACCGCACCTTCGTGCGGCTCGCGCTGGCTGGCGTCGCGGGCACGGAGCGCGATGCCCTGGCCGACGCACTCGAGGCGGCCGGTCACCCGGTCATCCGGATCGAGGTTGCCGACCCGATCGACCTGGGCGCCGAAGCCGTCCGCTGGGAGGTCGCCACCGCGATCGCCGGCGCGGTGCTCGGCATCGACCCGTTCGACCAGCCCAACGTCGAGGAGGCCAAGCAGCTGACGCGCGAACTGCTCGAAGGCCGCGGCGAGGGCGCCGACCGCCGATCGACCGATGCTGCGGGCGAGCCGGGCCCGATCGCCAGGGACGATGACCTCGCGCTCTATGGCGACGCCGCGATGCGGCTGACCGCGGGCGATGGCGACGGCGACGTGGCGACGGAGCTGGGCCGCCATCTCCAGCGCCGGCGTCCCAACGCCTACCTGTGCCTGCAGGCCTTCATCGCACCGACTCCGGCGCGCGACGCAGCGCTCGCGCGGATCCGGACGCTGCTGCGCGACCGTACGAAGCGGGCCACGACGGCAGGCTACGGGCCGCGCTTCCTCCACTCGACCGGGCAACTCCACAAGGGCGGCGCTCCGCTCGGCTGGTTCCTCCAGCTGACGTCTGACCATCCGACCGATCTCGAGATCCCAGGCTGGCCGTACTCCTTCGGGCAGCTCATCGACGCCCAGGCGGCGGGCGACTTCGGTGCTCTTGAGTCGCATGACCTGCCGATCCTGCGGGCCCACCTGGGTGCCGACCCCGATGCCGGGCTGGCCGCGCTCGAACGGGCCCTCGCCGCGGCCCTCGACAAGACGGAGGCCTGACGGAGATGCGCATCGGGTTCATCGGTCTCGGGCGGATGGGCGCCAACATGGTCCGCCGCCTCGTGCGCGACGGGCACGAGATCGTCGTCTACAACCGGACGCCCGAGAAGACGACGGAGATCGCCGGCGAGGGCGCCACGCCGTCGTACTCCATCGCCGAGATGGTCGCCGCCCTCGAGAAGCCGCGCGCGGTCTGGATCATGGTCCCGGCCGGCGACGCCACCGAGGCGCAGATCACCGAGCTGCTCGAGCACCTCGAACCGGGCGACACGATCGTCGACGGCGGCAACACGAACTTCCATGACGACGTCCGGCGGCACACCGACCTGGCCAAGAAGGGCATCCAGTACGTCGACGCGGGCGTCTCGGGCGGGGTGTGGGGCCTCAAGGTCGGCTTCTGCCTGATGGTCGGTGGCGACGCGGCGGCGGTCGACCCGCTCGTCCCGGTCTTCACGACCCTCGCCCCGCCGAACGGCTATCTCCACGTCGGCGGACCCGGTGCCGGCCACTACGTGAAGATGGTCCACAACGGCATCGAATACGGACTGATGCAGGCCTACGCCGAGGGCTTCGAGATCATGCACGCGAGCGACTACAAGCTGGACCTCGCTGGGATCTCCGGACTGTGGATGCAGGGCTCGGTCGTGCGCTCCTGGCTGCTCGAGCTCGCCGGTAGCGCGTTCAAGACGAACGGCCAGGACCTCGAGCACATCAAAGGCTTCGTCGCCGACTCCGGGGAGGGCCGCTGGACCGTCCAGGAAGCCATCGACCACGACGTCCCGGCTCCGGTCATCACCCTCTCGCTGCTGACCCGCTTCCGCTCGCGGCAGGACGATTCGTACGGGGCGAAGGTGCTCGCCGCGCTCCGCAACGAGTTCGGCGGCCACGAAGTCAAGACCGAGTAGCGGCAGCCTTCCATGGCCGGCGTTCGCCATTTACGACCGAGGTTCGTGCTATGCCAGAGCGAAGGTTCATCGAGAGGCGACCGATGACCGACGGAGCGCCGGCGACCGACGCGACGAGCGTGGAGCGACCCGGGCGGCGGCCGAATGCGACCCGCCCCCGGCCGCCGGCAGGGCGACGCGTGGCCGAGCACGACGGGGATTCGTAGGTGGCAAAGGCTTCGGCAAAGGCTTCGGCCAAGGTCACCACCAAGCCGAAAGACCCGGTCCCGGGCGAGGAGGCGGAGGCCGACCAGCCCATCCCGGCCCAGCCCTCGCCGCGGCCCAAGGACGCGCCGCTGACGATGCGCGAGGTCCGCCTCTCGCGCGAAGGCAAGCGCCCGTCGCGCGCCAAACCCGTCGAGAACGTCCTGCGCGAGGGGCTGCGTCTGGAGCGAGTCCCCGACCCATCGATCCTTGTGCTCTTCGGGGCGACCGGCGATCTCGCCCACCGCAAGGTCATCCCGGCGCTCTACCAGCTGTGGCGCAACAACCTGCTGCCGCACGAGTTCATCCTCCTGGCCATCGGCCGGCGGCCGTACGAGGACGAGAGGTTCCGGGCCGAGATCCACAGATCGCTCGAGCAGTACAGCCGGATCCTCCCGCTCGACAAGGAGGCCTGGGAGTCGTTCGCGGAACGGATCACCTACCAGCAGCTCGACTTCGACGACGCCGCGGCGTTCGACACGCTGTCCACCCACCTCGACGCCATCGATGCCGAGCACGGCACGCGCGGCAACCGCCTCTACTACCTCGCCACCCAGCCGATCCAGTTCGCCGAGATCGTGGGCCAGCTGGGACGGGTCGGCCTAGACCACGAGCACCACGACGGCGGCTGGCGGCGGATCGTCATCGAGAAGCCGTTCGGGCACGACCTGGATTCGGCGAAGCGGCTCAATCGCGAGGTCGGCAAGGTCTTCCGCGAGTCGCAGGTCTACCGCATCGATCACTACCTCGGCAAGGAGACCGTCCGCAACCTGCTGGTCTTCCGGTTCGGCAACGGGATCTTCGAGCCGCTCTGGAACCGGCGCTACGTCGACCACGTGCAGATCACCGTCGCCGAGTCGATCGGGATCGAGAACCGGGGCGCGTTCTACGAGCAGACCGGCGCCTCGCGCGACGTCCTCCAGAACCACCTCCTCCAGCTCGTGAGCCTGGTCGCGATGGAGCCCCCGGCGACGTTCGAGGCGAACGCCCTGCGCGACGAGAAGGTCAAGGTCCTGCGCGCGATCGAGATCACCCCGGCGGACGTCTCGCACGACGTCGTCCGCGGCCAATACGGTCCGGGCTGGGTAGCCGCGACCCAGGTGCCGGGCTATCGCAGCGAGCCGGACGTCGATACCGCGTCGGAGACCGAGACGTTCATCGCGGCCAAGTTGATGATCGACGACTGGCGCTGGTCGGGCGTCCCGTTCTACGTCCGGACCGGGAAGCGGCTCCCCAAGCGCGCGACCGAGATCGCGATCCAGTACCGCGAGGTCCCCCACCGCCTGTTCAAGGACGAGGGCGTCGAACCCGACGCGAACCTGCTGGCCATCCGGATCCAGCCCGACGAGGGGATCATGCTGCGGTTCGGGGCCAAGGTCCCGGGACTCGGGCTCGACGTGCGGTCGGTGACGATGGATTTCACCTATGGCTCCGCCTTCAGCGTCGATTCGCCCGACGCGTACGAGACGCTGATCCTCGACGCCCTCCAGGGCGACGCGTCGCTGTTCACCCGCGCCGACGAGGTCGAGGAAGCGTGGAGCATCGTCGATCCGATCATCGATTCCTGGGCGTCGGGCCCGGCGCCGGACTTCCCGAACTACGACGCGGGGACCTGGGGTCCGCCGGACGCCGACGAGCTGATCGCACGCGACGGCCGGCACTGGCGCCGGATCTGAGCGCGGGCGGCCGATGACCACCCAGGCGCCCGTCGCACCCGCTGCGCTCGTCAAGGTCGGCGAACCCGTCCTGCGCTGGAAGGCCCGCGCGCACAGCATCCCCGAGATCGAGACCGAACTGGCCAAGATCTGGGCGCAACAGGACCTGAACGTCGACACCGACGGTGAACCGGGCCGTCACATCTCCGCCCGGACGAGCGTGATGAACCTCGTCGTCGTCGCCCGCCGGCCGGAGATCGCCGAGCGGTCCGCGGCGACCATCCAGATGCTGACCGGACGGCACCCGTCGCGCACGATCGTCATCCAGTCGGCCGACCCCGACGGTCCGTCGTGGCTCGATGCCCGCGTCGAGGCGCACTGCATCATGCCCCGCGCTGACGCCCCCGAGACCTGTGCCGAGACGATCCACCTGGTCTGTGGCGGTGAGGCCGGCCGCCACCTGTCCGCGATCGCCACACCGCTGATCATCCACGACCTGCCGGTCACGATCTGGTGGCCGGGCGAGCCGTCGTTGAAGGATCGTTCGGCGGTGGATCTCCTCACCGGCGCGGATCGCCTGATCGTGGATGGTTCGAGCTGGAACGGCGACGGGCGGGCGCGGTTGCGTGAGCTCGCTGGGCTCCTCGAGACCACGCATCTCGCGATCAGCGACTTCGCGCTGGTCCGCCAGTCGCGCTGGCGCGAGGCCATCGCCTCGATCTTCGACGACCTCGACTTCCTCCCCTATCTGCGCTCGCTGCGCCGCATCGCGGTGACCTACGGGACGCACGACGAGACCGGCGCGCCCGGGTCGACCAACCTCGTCAAGCCGCTCTACCACGTCGGCTGGCTCGCATCCCGACTCGACCTGACGGTCGTCAAGCCGCTCGCCCAGTTCGCAGGCGGACGCGCGGTCGCGGCGGCCAAGCCGGCTCGGGGCGGGGCGACCCGGCCCGTGCTCGATCGCGGACTCGTCGCCACCCTCTCCGACGGCCGCGCCGAGATCGGGGTCGTGATCCGTCCCGTCGTCTCGAAGATGCCTGCCGGGACGACGCTGCGGGTCGAGCTCCTCGCCGAGCGACGCGGGTCCGAACTGCGGGCCGATGTGACCGCCGAGGCCGAAACGGTCCATGTTCGTGTCTGGCAGGACGGCGTCGAGGCCTGGGATCGCCACTTCCGGGCCGCCCGGCGTGGCGAGGTCGACCTGCTGGCCGAGGCGATCGAGACCGGCGGGCGCGACCCGGTGGCGGTCGGTGCGCTCCGCTCGGCGGCCCAGCTGATCGAACCGGACGGCAAGACCGCATGAGCGAGCCGACGACCGTTGTCGTCGCGGACCCGGCGGCGGCCGCGGTCGAGGCGGCGGCCCGTGTCGTGACGGCGCTCGATGACGCCATCGAGGCGCGCGGCCGGGCCGACTGGGCGACGACCGGAGGCTCGACACCGGTCGGCACCTACCGGCGACTCGTGGCGCCGCCACTCGCCGACGCGGTCCCGTGGCCCGCTGTCCATGTCTGGTGGGGCGACGACCGCTATGTCCCACGCGACCACCCGGCCTCGAACGTCAAGCCGTTCGACGACATCATGCTGGGGATCTCGGCCGCCGAGGAAGGTACGGCCGGCGGCGGCTACGCCGGCGTCCCCATCCCGATCGAGAACATCCACCCCTTCCCGACCCGCGAGGCGATCGGGGAGGGACGGGGGGCCGCGTGGTGCGCGGCGACCCTCGCCGACGAGTTGCGGGCGGCCGGGTTGCCGGAAGTGGACGGCTGGCCGGCTTTCGACCTGGTCCTGCTGGGGATCGGCGTCGACGGGCACCTCCTGTCGGTCTTCCCGGGATCGGCCGCGCTCAACGCCACGGAACTCGCACTGGCCATCCCGGCACCGACCCACATCGAGCCGCAGCTCGAGCGCGTCACGCTCAACCCTGCCGTCGTCGGTGTGGCGGGGCGGGTCGTCGTCGTCGTGACGGGGGAAGAAAAGGCGTCGATCGTCGCCACGATCTTCGGGCCGGACCGCGACCCGCACCGCTGGCCGGCGCAGCTGGCCCTTCGGGAAGAGGCGACCTGGATCCTCGACGAGGCGGCCGCGAGCGGATTGCCCGATCGGTGACGGCCGCCTCCCCATCGCTCGTCGTCCCCTCGCCCGATGGCACGCCGATCGCGGTGTTCACGAGCGGGGTCGGACCGCCGCTCGTCCTCGTGCACGGCGCGACGGCGGACCACACGACATTCCGAGTCGTCGGGCCGATCCTCGCCCACGACTTCACCGTCCATGCCATCGACCGGCGCGGCCGGGGGGCCTCGGGCGACGCGCCCGTCTACTCGATCGAGCGTGAATACGAAGACCTGGCTGCGGTCGCGGCGGCAGTCGTGGCTGCCGACGGGTCGGTCGGGTCCGTTGCCGTCATCGGCCACTCGTACGGCGGGCGTTGCGCCCTGGGGGCCGCGCGGTTGACCGAAGCGATCGGGCGGGTCGTCTCATACGAGGGCGCCCCGACCCCGCCCGGATCGAGCTATCACCCGACCGGCATCGAAGGACGGCTGCGCGAGCGACTCGTCGCCGGCGACCGCGACGGCGCCCTCGCGGCCTTCCTGACCGAGGTCGTCGGGATGCGAGCCGAGGATCTCGCCGCCTACCAGGCTGATCCGGTCTGGCCGCTTCGGGCCGCGGCCGCCGGGACGATCTTGCGCGAGCTCGAAGCCGAAGCGGACCCGGCCGCCTCGCTCGATCGACTCGGCGCGGTCCGGCAGCCCGTCCTCCAGCTGCTCGGGGGCGAGAGCCTGCCCGTATTTCGCGAGGCGACGGTCGCCCTCGACGATCGCCTGGCGGACGGCCGGATCGTCGTCATCGAAGGCGCCCGTCATGCGGCCCACCACACACATCCCGAGGAGGTGGTCGCCGCGGTCCGAGCGTTTCTGGCATGAGTCGTTCCTGGCGCGAGGCGTCCCAGGCCACCCGGAAGCGCCCGTTCCTGTCAGATGCACGCCAGGCGAGCACTCGTCACGAATGAGCCCGCTCGCCGGCCCCGGCTGAGCGTGCGAGCCGGCTCGGAGCAGGCTTTCTTCCGGCATCGGCCCGCCACATGTGACATTTGTCGGGAATCGCCTGACCTGCGCTCGCCTGGCGTGCAAATGTCAGAAACTCATCCATGTTGCCGCCACCCCGCGAGCCACCAGGGTCGCAGCGCACGCCGCGCCGTCCCGCCCGGCGCCGCGCGGCACCGACGTGCGAGAATCCGACGATGCTTCAGATGAATGTCCTGGGATGGATCGTCGTCGGCTTCGTCGCCGGCGCGATCTCGGCGCGCCTGGTCGGTGCCAGGACGGCCCGTGGCTGTCTGCCCAACATCGTCGTCGGCATCCTCGGCGGTGTGATCGGCGGCTGGCTGGCCAACGCGATGGGCTTCACCGACGTCCAGGGATTCATCGCCGCGGTCATCGTCGCGGTCTTCGGCTCCCTCGTGGTGCGCCTCGTGCTCGACGCCATGAGCAGGCGCTGACCCGCGCGGCTACCATCGGTCCATGACTGACGCGACCTCGACGGCGACCCGGCCCTATTCACCCGGTCTCGAGGGCGTCATCGCCGGCGAGACCAGCCTCAGCCTCGTCGATGGCGAGCGCGGCGTGTTGCTGTATCGGGGCTATCGGATCGGCGATCTCGTGGCGCACGGCACGTACCCGGCCGTGGCAAACCTGTTGTGGACCGGCGACTGGGATCCGAATCATCGTCTTCCCACGGCGCCGATCCCAGCCGCCGTCATGACCGTCCTGGATGCCCTTCCGACCTCGACCAAGCCGATGGACGCCCTGCGCACCGCAGTCTCGGCCTGGGGCGCGACCCAGGACCTGCCCTGGCCACCGACGATCGAACAAGCCCGGGCCCTCACGTCGTTCTCGCCCTCGGCGCTCGCCGCATTCGCACGGCTGCGCGCCGGCAAGGAACCGGTCGAGCCGGATCCCTCGCTCGATCTCGCCGAGGGGTTCCTCTACCAACTCAATGGCACGCGGCCCGATGCCGAGACGGCGCGCGCCCTCGATGCCTACTTCATCGTCGGCTCGGAACACGGCTTCAATGCCTCGACCTTCGCGGCCCGTGTCGTCACCTCGACCCGCTCGGATATCGCCTCGGCGGTGACGGCCGCGATCGGGACGATGAAGGGGCCGCTCCATGGCGGCGCCCCGTCCGAAGTGGTCGACCAGCTCGCGCAGGTCGGATCGCCCGAACACGCCGAGGAATGGGTCCGCGGCGCGCTCGACCGCGGCGAGCGACTGATGGGCTTCGGCCACCGCGTCTATCGCGCCTACGACCCGCGCGCCACCGCCCTGCGCAAGGTCGCCGAAGGGATGGAGCACCGGCCGGACTGGCTGGAGCTCGCGGTCCAGGTCGAGGACGTCGTCCTGCGCGTCCTGGCCGAGAAGCATCCTGAGCGGCCGCTCAAGACCAATGTCGAGTTCTACGCCGCGCCCGTGCTCATGGGCGTCGGCCTGGCGCCCGACCTCTTCCCGGCCGCGTTCTCGCTCTCGCGTCACGCCGGCTGGACCGCCCACGTCCTCGAGCAGGCCGCCGACAACCGGCTCATCCGCCCGGACGTCAACTACGTCGGGCCCGCGGAGCGCGACCTGCCCGCCTGAGCCAGACCCAGGTAAGGCTGCCGGGCATACCCCCAGGTCGCCCTGGTCATCCCGGGTGAGCGCTACGGGTTCGTCCAGGCTCGCGAGGCGCTGGTGCTCGCCCTCGGCTCGCTGGTGGCCCTGCTGGTCGCCGGCTTCGTGGTCGCGCGGCGGCGCCCCGGCTGATCGATCAGAGCTCAGTCGTGGCGCGGGTGGCCGGCGTGGCGCCGGGCGCGGGCTGGGTCGTCACCGGGCCTCGGCGGAGGAGGACGGTCACGGCCGCGAACAAGAAGATGGCTGCGCCCACCACGAACAGCCCGTCGACGCCGCTGAGCGCGACGACCGCCGCACCCGCCGCTGGCCCGATGGTGCCGGCCGCGTAGAGCGGCAGGTAGACCAGGTTGAGCGCCGCCGAACGCCGATCCGCCGGGAGTTCCGTGGCCAGCAGCCCGAAGATCATCGAGCTGATCGTCGCGGTCCCGGCGCCAAGGATGACCGCCAACAGGGCGAGCGTCCCGATCGACCCGGCGAGCGGCATCAGGAACAACACGACGCCGGCGCCAGCCAGGGCCGGCACGAGGACGCGACGGAATCCGATGCGGTCGCCGATGACGCCACCCAGCGGCGACGCCAACGCGCCGATGACGGCTGCTGTCCCCGCGACGAGCCCGATCGCCGACGCCAGCCCCAGGCCCTGGCCCGCGACCCGTTCGACGAGGACAGGGATGTACGGGCGGCTCATCTGGATCGCCACATACGAGACGCCGAAGATGCCGAAGATCCGCCTCGTCGCCGGGTCGGTGAGGACGCCACGCAGGTTCGCGAACGCGAGATCCACGATGCGGCCGGTCGGCACGACCTCGGGCCGGACCTCCTTCGAGCCGACGGCGATGAGCACGGCGGTCCCGACCGAGAGGAGCGCCGAGAGCGCGAAGACCGGTGGCAGCCCCCAGCCGAAGCCATCGATCAGGATCCCCGCGAGCGCGGGCCCGACCGCGAAGCCGACCGCACCCGACGCGCCGAAGATCGCGATGGTCGTGCCAAGCCGGGGCCGCGGGGTGACGTCGCGGATCCCGCCCAACATGATCCCGGTGTTGCCGAGCTGGAACCCGATGAGGAGCATGGCGAGCGCCACTTGCCACGGCTCTCTCGCGAGGGCGACCGCCGCGAAGACGACGGCCTCGACCAGTGCGCTGCGGATGATCACGACCTTGCGGCTGTATTTGTCGGCCCACGCGCCCCACAACGGGACAAGGGGCATCCCGACGATGAAGATCAGGGCACTGAAGATCCCGACGAAGAGGAGACGATCATGCTCGGCGACGCCCATCTGGCGCAGGTAGGTGGGCAGCAGCGCGAAGATCTGGCTGACGCCGAGCCCCTCGACCATCGACGTGATCCAGAAGACGCCGACCAGGATGCGCCAGTCCTGCGCCGGACGGGCGGGGAGCGGCGTCGGGCTCAGCGTCATGGACATCGACCGGAGCCTACCGGAAGGCGGCCGACTCCATCCCGCCTCGTTCGAGCCCTGCCAGACGCTCGTTGCGCCGCTCTGTCCTTGCCAGATAGCAGTCGGGTTGGTGGTCGGCGAGCCTACCGGCGCTCGCCCACCGGATGGAGTCCGGGCGCGCGCGGATCTCGTGCTCGATCGAGCCCGTCGCGGAGCATCCCAGGGCCGGTTGACCCGGCGTTCCTCGCATACCACGACTCGGGATGCTTATTGGCAGGAACCAGGCTGAACCGGCCGCCGCCGCCCCACGCGACCGCCGCCGCCCGCCGCGGCCTCTCGCGCACCCCGCGCGGGCCGGGTGCCGGACACACGAAAACGCCCGAAGGAACTGATGGGGACCTCCGTTCGACGGGTCCTGAAGCTGCGAACAAGTCCGCAGTCCCAAGTCGTCGCCGGGTCCCTCGCTCGCCGGCCTTGCGACCTGCGAACCTGGTTCCCGGGACCGTCCCGAGGATCACTCCCCGAACCGGTCTGGCGGTTCTATCTGCCCCTTCGGGCAAGACGAAATGTACGGCCCGGGCGTAGGTCGCCACAACGGGCTTGTCCACGAACTTGGCTCGATCCCCCGAAAAGTTATCCCCGAACTTGGACGCGGTGTGGACGGTCTGTGGATACACTCGACGTGGGAGGTATCGCATGGGTCGTTTGATCGCCCGCCTCATCGCGGCGCAGGACGGGTGGGCCCGTCCGTTCGGGGACTTCAACAATCGCTGGCTGAACGCCCTGTTCTCGCCGATCCGCCCGATCAAGGACTTCCTGAACGGCGTCTGGCTCGGCCATCCGGTCCACTCGGCGGCGACGGACATCCCCATCGGTACGCTCCTCCTGACCGTGATCCTCGACGTCATGGGCCAGAACGCCGCAGCCGACATCGCCCTCGTGGCGACCATCGTGTTCATGCTCGGGGCGGCGCTGACGGGCGCCGCCGACTACACCGATACGGACGGGACCGCGCGCGTCCGGGCGACCCTCCACGCGACGCTCATGGTCATCGCGCTCCTGCTGCTGCTGATGTCCCTCGTGCTGCGCGCCGCGGGCGGCAACTCGGAGCGGTCCATCGCGGTTGCCATCTCGTTCCTCGGGTTCCTGATCGTGACCGCGGGCGCCTACGTCGGTGGCGATGTCGTCTACATCTTCGGCAACATGGTCAGCCGGCATGCGTTCCGCGGCTCGGGCACGAAGTGGGTGAGACTCGACACGGGCGGCGTCACGGACCTCGCGACGCTCCCCGAGGCGACGCCGACCAAGATGAAGGCCGGGATCAACGACCTCGTCCTGGTACGGGTCGGTGACTCGGTCCAGGCGTTGCACGCGGTCTGCGCCCACGCGGGCGGCCCACTCGCCGAGGGCAGCTTCGCGGACGGCTGCATCGAATGCCCGTGGCACGGTTCGCGCTTCCGCATGTCCGACGGCCACTTCCAGCGCGGCCCGACCGTCTACGACCAGCCCGCCTACGAGATCCGCGCCGCCGAGGGCGGCGGCTACGAGGTTCGGCGCCACGCCACGTAGGTGATCGACGAGATCGTCATCGAGGACCCCAGCCTGGTCGTCCTGATCGGGGCGGCCGGCGCGGGCAAGACGACCTTCGCCGCTCGTCATTTCGCGGCCGATGAGGTCCTCTCCTCCGACCGCTACCGGAAACTGGTCTCGGGCGACGAGGCGAACCAGGCCGCCACGCGTGCTGCCTTCCTACGTCTCCATCGCGACCTGGAGATCCGTCTGGCCCAGGGCCGGCTGACTATCGTCGATGCCACGAGCGTCCGATCGGCCGCGAGACGTGCGCTCCTCGCGCGGGCGATGGCGGCCGGAGTGCCCGCGACCGCGATCGTGCTCGACCTGCCCGCCGAGACGGTCATCTCGCGGAACGCAACTCGGCCGGCCAGGACGGTGGATCACGCGGTCGTCCGCCGCCAGCTCGCCGGCGTCCGGGCGTCGCTCGATGGCACGGCGCCGGTCCTCCTCGGCGAAGGATTCGGGCAGGTCGTGGTCCTGCGCGATCCGGCCGAGGTTGACCTCGTCAGGATCCGGCGGCGTCCGGCCTGATCACCCGCCCGAACGGCCGTGCGCGAAGCTCGACCCAGATCCCGTTCGCCATGTAGATGTCGCCCCGGGCGATCTCGAGGGCAGCCGCCTCGTCGGCGGCGCGGACGATCAGGATCGACGCCGAGACGTCCGCGAACGCGCCGACCTCGACGATGACCCCGGCATCGATCAGCTCGGCGGCACGCGCCAGATGCCCGGCACGGAACGGGATGCGCGTCTCGGCCGCATCGGGGGCATAGGTCGCCTCGATCAGCCAAGTCGGCTCGATCGTGACGTCGGGTCGGGAGTCGGCGGGCGCCTCGTCGGACATGGCCCCGAGTCTACGTCGTCCCGACGGCGATGCAGGCGATGGCGGCCATCGCCAGGGCGATTCCCGCGGCGTGCGTCCTCGTCACGCGCTCATGGAGGAAGAGCCAGGCGAGGACGACCGTCGTCACCGGGTAGAGCGACGAGAGGACGGCGGCGACCGCCAGCGCCCCCGCCTGGACCGCGAGGATGAACGCGCCGTTGCCCGTCATGTCGAGCAGACCCACGATCGAGATGGCCGGCACGAGGCGCCGGTCCGGGCGCCAGGCGGCACCGGTCACGACCACCGCGCCGGCGATGAGCATCGCCTCCGCGCCACGGATGACGACGAGCGGCCCGAATGCGTGGCCATCGCTGATCTGGGCGGCCGCGACGCTGAACAACCCGATCGCGACGCCCGCGATCAGCGCGAGGCCAAGACCCGAGGGGGCGGCGGGCCGCGGCGGCGAGGACGGCTCGGTGGCCTCGTCGCGGACGCGCGAGACGAGGATGACCGCCAGGATCGCAAGCCCGATGCCGACCAGCACGAGCGGCGGCGGCAGACCCTCGAGGACGACCCCGGCCGCGACCGGGATGAGCGCCGCGATCACGCCGGTGACCGGCGCAACGATCCCCATCCGGCCGACCGCGAGACCGCGGTACAGGGCGCTGATCCCGATCCCGCCGGTGATCCCGCCCAGCACGCTCCAGCCGAGATCGGCCGT
>DAIOXD010000018.1:0-14623 GCA_036758145.1 Candidatus Limnocylindrales bacterium | reverse complement strand
CGGCGCCGCCGAGGGTGAAGAAGACCTTGTCCATGTCGCCGGGCAGGATCTCGGCCAGCTTGGTTCCCAGCCGGGCGCGGATCTCGGTGGCGAACGCGGGCTGGACGTACTGCAGCTTGGTGGCCTGCGCCGTGATGGCGTCGATCACCCGGCGGTCGCCGTGGCCGATGTTGACCGACATCAGCTGGCTGTTGAAATCGAGGATCCGGCGGCCCTCGGGCGTGTAGAGGTAGACGCCCTCGGCGTGGTCGATCGCGATCGGGTCGACGGCGCCCTGGACGGACCACGAGAAGAACGTGTGCTCGCGTGACAGGGCGACGATCTCGTCGCTCGTCATGGAACCCGGCGCGGTCGTGATTCCCATGGATCGATCACCTCGGGGCGGGGCGGCGCGGCCGGCGCCGCGAGCGTTTCGGATGTCGGAGGGACGGAGCGTCGCACCGTCGCAGGCTCGCATTACAGCACAATGGCAGAGCGAGCGGACCGGCGGGCCGGCACCGCACCGCAGTGGTCCGAATGACCCAGCGCGGCCGCGGGATCCGGCCGACTGACATGGATCTGTAACCTCGGGTAGACTGCCCCTGCCAAAGACCCCCAGGTCAGACGGGAACCCCGGAAAACTCGAACAACGCCCCCGTTCGCACGGTTTCCGGGCTCCCCCCGACCGCGTCCCAGCGCGTCGGCCCCTCCAGGATCAGATCCCAGTCTGGTTCGCCACGTCCTTCCGTGCGCGCCCGAGGGGCATGGACCGTTCGTCGTGCTCACCGCGACGTTCTGGCAGGAAGGAGCACCATTGCGCACGCTGCACATGGGCGCACGAGCGTTCATCCCGGTCGCCCTCGCGGGGGCCGTCCTCTTCACCCTCGCCCCGGCGACGCCGGCCGCCGCCACGATCAAGACGGAAGCCCAGCAGATCGTCCGGATCGCGCGATGGCAGCTGGGTGATCCCTGGCGCTACGGCGCCACCGGCCCGAAGGCATTCGATTGCTCGGGGCTGGTCATCTACGCCTACCGCAAGGCCGGCGACGGATCGGTCATCCACAGCTCGACCCTTCGTTCCGCCCGGTCGATCTATCTCTACTTCAAGCGCCACGGCCACGCGAGCCGAACCAACCCGAAGGTCGGTGACCTGGTCGTGTGGGGCTACGGCACCCACATCGGCATCTACATCGGGGGCGGCAAGGCGATCAGCACGCTGCGGAACGGTGTCCGGATCCACGGCGTCTTCGCCGTCACGGCGCGGTTCACCGCCTATCTCCATACCGGGATGTCCACTCGTCCGGCGTCCTGACCCATCGGATCTGCGCTCGAGTGATCGAGCCTGGTTCGCGATCCTCGAAGACCCCGCTCGACCCGGTCGACCGGGGTCTTCGGCTATCCGGCGGCGTCGACCGCAGTGACGCAGCGGAGGATGGCCGCCGCCGACCGCTCGATGTCGTCGGTGGTCGTCTGCCAGCCGGAGACCGAGACGCGCATCGCGGCGCGGCCCGCCCAGGTCGTGCCACCCAGCCAGCAGGTGCCGTCGCGTTGGACGGCATCGATGACGGCGCGCGTCCGGGCGTCCCCCGCCGTCCCGTCGGGGTCGTCGGTCGCCTCGAAGCGGACGAGGACCTGGTTGAGCGCGACCTCGTTGAGGATCGAGACGCGCGGTCCGGTCGCCAGGCGCTCGGCCATCAGGCGAGCGTTGGCGCAGTCGCGTTCGATGAGATCGACCAGCCCGGAACGGCCTAGCGAGCGCAGGGCCGCCAGGACGGCGAACCCTCGAGCCCGTCTCGAGGATTCCGGCGTCCAGTTGTAGTTGTCGCGTTCGCCGCCCGCGGTCTCGACGTAATACTCGGCGCCGAGCCGCATCGCTCCGTAGTGCGTGGACGCATCGCGGACGAAGACGAGCCCCGAGTCGTAGGGCACGTTGAGCCACTTGTGGGCATCGGTCGACCACGAATCGGCGGCGTCATGGCCGGTCATCAGCCGCTGGAGCGAAGGGACCGCGGCGGCCCAGATGCCGAAGGCGCCGTCGATGTGGACCCACGCGCCGTGCTCATGGGCGATCGGGATGAGCGCCTCGAACGGGTCGAACGCGCCGGTGTTCACGTTCCCGGCCTGCGTGCAGACGATGACCGGGCCGTCGATCCCCGCCAGCGCCTCGCGGAGCGCGTCCGGGCGCATCCGACCCTGGTCGTCCGCCGCGATCTTGCGCACCCGGTCGCCCTCGCGCCCCAGCCCGAGCATCTGGAGCGAGGCATAGATCGTGATATGCGAGCCGCCGTGGGTGATCACGGTGACCGGCGGGGCGCCCTGGAGACCGAGGCGCTCCACGTCCCAGCCGATGCGCTCGAGGACACCGTGGCGGGCCGCGGCGAGGGCGGTGAAGTTGGCCATCGTGGCGCCCGTCACGAACCCGACACTCGTGCCCGAGGGGAGACCCAGGAGCTCGATCAGCCAGGCCCCGGCCACTTCCTCGGCGACCGCGGCGGCGGGCGAGAGGGCGTATAGCCCGGCATTCTGGTCCCAGGTGCTGGCCAGCCAGTCCGCGCCCAGGGCCGCCGGGAGGCTGCCGCCAACGACGAACCCGAAATAGCGCGGGCCGGCGCTCGCGATGAGCCCCGCATCGGCCGCGCTCGCGAGATCCTCGACCACGCCGAGCGGGTCCGAGGGACCCTGCGGCAGCGGCCCACCGAGCGCGGTACGCAGCGCGGCCAGGTCGACCGGGCCGCCGACGCGGCGTGCGTCGAGCGACCCGAGATAGTCGGTCGCGATCTCGGCCGTGCGGCCGAGGAGTCTTGATCGGTCGGTCATGCACCCTCCTTGCGGCCCTGATGCTACCGTGACCGCAGGCCCGAGATGAGGAGGCGCCCGATGGACCACGCCGCGTTCCAGTCCTGGCTCGATCGCTACATCGATGCCTGGAGACTCCTCGATCCGGTCGCCATCGGGGACCTGTTCAGCCCCGATGTCCGGTATGCCTTCGATCCATTCAGCGAGGCCGTGGTGGGCCGCGCCGCGGTCGTGACCGCCTGGCTCACGGACCCGGACGAACCCGGCTCATGGGAAGCCGACTACGAAGTCCTCGCGATCGACGGCGACACCTGCGTCGCGCACGGCCGGACGCGCTACCTGACCGACGATCGATCCACGGTCGACCGGGAGTTCGCGAACGTCTTCGTGTGTCGCTTCGATCCCGAGGGGCGTTGCCGCGAGTTCACGGAGTGGTACATGCGCCGCCGACCCGAGGCCCTGCCGGACTGACGCGGCCGCCGTTTACGCCCTTCCGGACGCTCGTATGACTGGCACGCCGGTTCGTCCGGATCGCAACCCCGTGAAGCTCAGTGGTCGACAGTCCCCACTCAAAGCCTGAACGCACCCAATCCGCCCTCGAGGGGCGGTCTCGGGAGAATTGCGGTGACTCGTGGACCCAGGATCGGTCCGAAGGTGACGCCGACCGGCCCCCGGGCCTTCAGTGGGGCGTACGAGGCCCCCAGGCTTCCGAAGGCCGCCTCGCGTACTGGTCGTCGCGCCAGCCACGCCTGCGGTGTACCCTCTGCCAACTTCGACCCGTCCACGCTGACTCCGAGGTGACGCGCGACATGGCCCGAACCGTCCGAGGGGCGCTCGTCCAGGCGACCTGGACCGGCGACAAGGAATCGATGATCCAGAAGCACGAGGGCTATGCCCACGAGGCCGCAAAGCAGGGTGCCCAGTTCATCCTGTTCCAGGAACTCTTCTACGGGCCGTATTTCTGTCAGGTCCAGGATGCGCAGTACTACAGCTACACCGAGCTCATCCCGGACGGCCCGACGACGAAGCGGATGCAGGATCTCGCGAAGCAGACCGGGATGGTCGTCGTCGCCCCGATGTACGAGGAGGACGAGCACGCCGCCGGGATCTACTACAACACGGCGGCCGTCATCGACTCGGACGGGAGGTACCTTGGCAAATACCGCAAGACGCACATCCCCCACGTCAAGGGCTTCTGGGAGAAGTTCTACTTCCGGCCCGGCAACCTCGGTTATCCCGTCTTCGAGACGGCGGTCGGGAAGATCGGCGTCTACATCTGCTACGACCGTCATTTCCCGGAGGGGGCGCGCGCACTCGGCCTGAACGGCGCCGAGATCGTGCTCATCCCGAGCGCCACCTCGCGCGGCCTGTCCGAGTACCTGTGGCGGATCGAACAGGTCAGCCACGCGGTCGCCAACGGCTACTACGTCGGGACGATCAATCGGGTCGGCATCGAAGCCGACATCGGCGACGACGACTTCTACGGCCAGAGCTACTTCGTGGACCCGCGTGGCCAGTTCGTCGGCGACCTCGGCAGCGCGCACGACGAGGAGCTCCTCGTGCGCGATCTGGACCTCGACAAGATCCTCGAGGTCCGCAACACTTGGCAGTTCTACCGCGACCGGCGACCCGACGCGTACGCCGACCTCACGCGACCTTAGACGCGCTACCATCCCTCCGGCTCGGCCGTCTGGAGGAGGACGGCCGAGCCGCCTTGATTCCCACGGCGAGAGGCAGATGCATGCAGTTCGGCTTCACGCTCAAGCCCGATCACACCATCGAGCGAACGCTCGCCCTGACCCGACAGGCTGAGGACGCGGGCTTCGCCCACGGCTGGCTGTTCGACTCGCACGTCCTGTGGCGCGACCCGTATCCGCTGCTGACCCTGATGGCCGGCGTCACCGAGCGGATGCGCCTCGGCACCTGTGTCACGAATCCCGGGACCCGCGAGCCGACGGTGACCGCGTCGGTCCTCGCCACCCTCGACGAGATCAGCGACGGACGGATGGATCTCGGGATCGGGCGCGGCGATTCGGCTCGGCGGGTCCTCGGCAAGTCGCCGATCACTCTCGCCAACACCGAGGAAGCCATTCGGGTCATCCGGACGCTGGTCGCCGGCGGCCGGATCGAATACGAAGGGACCGAGCTCCACTTCCCGTGGACGAAGGGCTGGACGCTCCCGGTCTGGGTGGCCGGCTACGGCCCGATGGCCCTGGCGATGACCGGCCGCGTCGCCGACGGGCTGATCCTCCAGCTCGGCGATCCGGACCTCATCGCATGGTTCGTCGGACAGGTACGCGAGGCCGCGACCGCGGCCGGACGCGATCCCTCGGCCATCCGCGTCCAGTCCGCGGCGGCGGCGTACGTCGGCCCGCGCGAGATCGGTCGGGATCGGACGCGCTGGTTCCCGGCCCTCGTCTCGAACCACGTCGTGGACCTCGTCAACAAGTACCCGCGCGAGCAGCTCCCGTCGAGCCTGACCGGCTATATCCGCGATCGCTCGGGTTACGACTATCAGCACCACGCGGAGGTCGGCTCTTCGAACGCGGCCTTCGTCGGGGACGAGGTGGCGGACCGGTTCAGCGTCCTTGGATCGGCCGCGGAGCATATCGAGAAGCTGCACGAGCTGGCACGGGCCGGCGTGGACCAGTTCAACCTGTACCTCATGAACGGCGACGAAGAGGCCCAGCTCGAGGCCTACGGCCGCGACGTGATCCCGGCCATGCGCGACGTCGCGGTGGGGCGGTAGGAGGGACCGATGCGAACGCTCATCACCAACGGGACCATCGTCACCGCCGAGGTCAGTTACGGGGCTGACATCCTGGTCGACGGCGAGACCATCGCCCTGATCGGCCGCGACCTCGGCGCGACCGGGGCGACCGCCGACGAGACCATCGACGCGGCCGGCAAGTACGTCATCCCGGGCGGGATCGACGTCCACACCCACATGGAGCTGCCGTTCGGCGGCACCTTCGCCAAGGACACCTTCGAGACGGGCACGCGCGCGGCGGCCTTCGGTGGGACGACCTCGATCGTCGATTTCGCGGTCCAGGGCAAGGGCCAGTCGCTCCGTCAGGGTCTCGACGCGTGGCACGCCAAGGCCGAGGGGATGGCCGTCACCGACTACGGCTTCCACATGATCATGAGCGACGTCAACGATGCGACCCTGGCCGAGATGGACGGATTGGTCGCCGAGGGGATCCCCGACTTCAAGCTGTTCACCGCCTACCCGGGCGTCTTCTACAGCGACGACGGGGCGATCTTCCGGGCGATGCAGCAGACGGCCAAGAACGGCGGGCTGATCATGATGCACGCCGAGAACGGGATGGCGATCGACGTCGTGGCCGCCCAGACCGTCGAGGCCGGGACGACCGATCCGATCGGGCACGGCCTGGCACGGATGCCGATCTTCGAGGGCGAGGCGACCAACCGGGTCATCCGCCTGGCCGAGGCGGCCGGCGCGCCGGTCTACATCGTCCACCTGTCCGCCCGAGAGGCTCTCGATGCCGTGCGCGACGCGCGCGATCGGGGCGGCCGGGTCTTCGCCGAGACGTGCCCGCAGTACCTCTTCCTCTCGCTCGACGACCTCGGCCACGGGTTCGATGGCGCGAAGTTCGTGTGTTCGCCGCCGCTTCGGACCAAGGACCACTGGGATGAGCTGTGGACCGGCCTCGTCAAGGACGACCTCCAGCTCGTCGCCACGGACCACTGCCCGTTCGACTTCCACGGCCAGAAGGAGCTCGGTCGAGGCGACTTCCGCATGATCCCCAACGGGCTGCCCGGGATCGAGGACCGCGTCGACCTTCTCCACGACGGCGGTGTCGTCGCCGGCCGGATCACCCGCGAGCGCTGGGTCGAGATCCTCTCGACCGCACCGGCCCGCATGTTCGGGATGTATCCGCAGAAGGGCGCGATCGCGGTCGGCTCGGACGCCGACCTGGTCGTCTACGACCCGGCTCGGAAACGCAAGATCTCGGCGAAGACCCACCACATGGACGTGGACTACTCGTGCTACGAGGGCCGGACCGTCCAGGGTGCGAGCGACGTGGTGATGAGCCGTGGCTCGGTCGTAGTGCGCGACGGCGCGTTCACCGGGCGAAAGGGCGCCGGCCGGTTCATCAAGCGGGCTCCGGCCGACTTCGCCCGGATCTCCTGAGCGGGGGTATGGCGCTGCCAGCCGAGGGCGAGGTCGTCGTCCTCGACGGAGCCCTCGCCACCGAGCTCGAAGCGCGCGGGTTCGACCTCTCGGATCGTCTCTGGTCGGCCCGGCTGCTGGTCAGCGACCCGGGCGCCATCGAGGACCTCCACCTCGACTACTTCCGGGCCGGGGCCCGCGTCGCGACGACGGCGAGCTATCAGGCGACCGTGCCCGGCTTCGAGGCGGCCGGCCTCGATCGGGCCGCGGCGCTCGAGGCGATCAGGACGAGCGTCGTCCTGGCGGGACGGGCCCGTGAGCGGTTCGCGGAGGAGCGCGCGGGCCCGGTCGCGGATCGGTTCGTCGCGGGATCGGTCGGCCCGTATGGCGCGATGCTGGCCGACGGCTCGGAGTACCGCGGTGACTACGACCCGGGCCCGACCGTCCTCCGCGACGTCCATGCGCCCCGGATCGAAGCCCTCCTCGAGGCGGGCGTGGATCTGCTCGCCTTCGAGACGATCCCGACCGTCCGGGAGGCCCGCGTCCTGCTCGACCTGCTCGTCGAGTTCGGTGCCGCAGGCTGGCTCTCGTTCCAGTGCCGCGATGAGACGCTCACGGCCGCCGGCGAGCCGGTCGGCGAGGCCTTCGCGATCGCGGCCGGGGTGCCGGGCATGGTCGCCGTCGGGGTCAATTGTGTGGCCCCGCGTCATCTCCCGGGACTCCTGGGTGCCGCGGCGGCTGCGTCGGACCGGCCCGGGATCGCCTATCCGAACGGCGGCGACCGATGGGATGACGCCACACGACGATGGCTGCCGAGCGACGGCGATCGGTTCGATCCCGCAGCCGCCGCGACGTGGGCCGAGGCGGGCGCGACGTGGCTCGGCGGTTGCTGCGGGACGAGCCCGGCCGACATCGCCGCCCTGGCTGCGACCCTCGGCCGAACGACGGACTGATCCGGGGCCTCAGGACATGGTCCCGACGACCCGCCGTGCGGTCTCGAATGCCTGGGGATGGCCGGTGACGGCCTCGAGGAACGGCGCGCGGCCGACCATCAGCATGACGGACACGGTCTCCGAGGTGACCGTGGCGGTCCTGGGGACGTCGCGAAGCAAAGCGATCTCCCCGATACCATCGCCGCGCTCGGACAGGACCCGCAATAGATCGTCGCCCTTGGTGACCCTGAGCGCCCCCGATTCGAGGACGTAGTAGGCGTCGCCCGCATCGCCTTCGGTGATGACGACATCGCCGGGTTCGAAGGTGATCCATCGCGCCTGGCGGGCGACCCATTCGAGTTGTGGCGGTGGCAACGGCGCGAAGATCTCGACCGCGCGAAGCAGATCGAGCGCCCGCCATGGGACGAGCGCGTGTCGGTCCATCGCCCGCAGTCCCAGCCACGACGTGGCGATCCCCAGCGGCAGGAGGAATCCGGCGACGACCAACGCGCCGTGGACCCCGACCGCCAGGACCATGACCGGCGCCAGGATCGAGCCGACCGCGAGACCGGCCAGGGCCAGCCCCTCGAGCGCACCGAACACGCGCGCGAGGACTCGATCGGGTGTGACCCGCTGGAGGATCGTCCGTCCCAGGACATCGCACGTGGCGAGCCCGATCCCGGTCGTCACGATGAGCGGCGCCGCCCAGACCGGGCTGGCCGCCGACAACACGACCAGGCCGAGTCCGGAGGTGCCCGCTGCGACCCCGAGGACCGGCGCCAACCGCTGTCGACCGACGAGCGCGAATATCGCCGTGCCACCGGCGATCACACCGAGTCCAAGCGCGGCGTTCAGCAAACCGGCGCCCGATTCACCGATGTGGAAGACCTCGAGGGCGAGTAACACGAACAGCACATCCAGGGCGCCGATGACGACCATCCGCAGCGACAGGATGGCGACCACGAGTCGGGTGTCACCGTGCCGCGCCGCGATCCGGAGCCCGTCGAGGAGCCCACCTCGATCAGCCGGTTCGACCAGTGCCGGTCGTGCCGCAAGACCGACGGCCGCTGTGGGCTGCGGGAGCCGGGCGACGAGCGCGGCCGCAAGGAGACATCCGGCCGTTGCCGCACCGAACACGGCAGCCGGGGTGGCGATGCCAAGGATCGCGGCCGCGATCAGCGGCCCGAGCAAGAGGCCCATGCCTTCGACCATCCCCGACAGGCCGTTCGCCGCGGTCAGTTCCTCGGGTGTCCGGGCGAGACCCGGCAGCAGCGCCCCCTGGGTCGAACGGATGACGGAGAGCGAGGCAGAGGCGAACGCCGCCGCGATGATGACAAGCGTGGAAGGGGCGTCGGCCGCCATCACGAGCCATGTCGCGCCGAAGGCCGCGGCCATGATGAGGTAGCCCCCGAACAGGACGCGGTCCCGGGGGAACCGGTCTCCAAGGTTGGCCGACAGTGGCGCCACGATCGCGGATGGGACGAGCTGGACGACGGCCACGACGCCGACGCTGGTCGGGCCGATCGCCGCGTACGCGTACAGCAGGATCGCGACCCAGGTGCCGAATTCGACGGCGTTGAACGTGAGGTACGCGAGCTCGACCCGTCGGAGCGCCGGGCTGCGCAGGACGGCCCGAACCACGCGGACCGTGACCCGCAGCTGGGTCCACAGGCGCGACCGAGTCGTCATGCGCCCGAGGGGGCCGTCGGCATCGGGTCAGTGTACTGACCGGGTCAGGCCGATCGAGCGCCGTCAGGGGACTGGCGGGCCGCGCGATCCGCGGACAAGCGAAAGGGGCGCGCCCGAGGGCGCGCCCCTGCGCTGAGTCGGGCTCGGCTGGGCTAGGAGCGGGTCAGACCTCGGACGGTCGCCGCGCGAAGATCCGGATCGCCGCGAGGATCAGCAGTTCGACCAGCGTCCAGCCGATCAGCGCGACGAGCGCCGCGATGTCGAAGGTCGAGCCCTGATCGGCGGTCACCCGGTTGAGCGCGAACATGCCGAGGAACGGCTCGACGAACGGCTGGGTGACACTGAAGACGAAGTGGACGATGTCGTTGCCGGCATTCGCCACGAGCACGAGCAGGATGATCCGCAGGATCAAGAGTGCCTGCAGGATCCCGAAGACGAACGTGACGATCCTCGCCGCGAGCGACGCGCCGCCGGGGCCGGGTGCCACGTAGGCGGATTCCGTGGTCCGCACGTTCGTGACGGCCGGCGCGGGTGCGTTGTAGGCGTCCACGGGTGGTTCGGTCGTCTGGGTCTCGCGGGTGGTGCTCCGCTGGTAGTCGGTCATGGTCACGCCTCCTGGAGGGCTGGAGGCCCAGCTTGAGCGTGCCGGCATGACTGGCGGTCGCGACGATGGGTCTGAGCGCTTGCAATCACGTGTCACGTGCCCCGTGACACCGTGTTGCCGAGGCGAGCAGGCCCTAGCGCGTGCGCGGGAAGCCGAGATCGATCTTGGAGGTCCCCGGATCCGGCCAGCGCGAGGTCACGATCTTGGCCCGCGTATAGAACTGGACGCCCTCGGGACCGTACATGTGCAAGTCGCCGAAGAGCGAATTCTTCCAGCCACCGAAGCTGTAATACGCGACAGGGACCGGGATCGGCACATTGATGCCGACCATCCCGGCCTGGACCTCGAACTGGAACTGGCGGGCGGCGCCCCCGTCGCGGGTGAAGATCGCTGTCCCGTTGCCATACGGGTTGTCGTTGACGAGCCGGACTGCCTCGTCGTAGGTCTTGACGCGCATCACCGTCAGGACCGGGCCGAAGATCTCGTCGCGATAGGCGTCCATCTCGGGCGTCACGTGATCGATCAGCGAGACGCCC
This sequence comes from Candidatus Limnocylindrales bacterium, assembly GCA_036758145.1. Classification (GTDB taxonomy): domain Bacteria; phylum Chloroflexota; class Limnocylindria; order Limnocylindrales; family CSP1-4; genus SPCO01. The sequence continues at coordinate 3,952 of DAIOXD010000018.1, read as the reverse complement.
AGGAAGAACCCGTCGGACTCGCCATAGAGGGGGTGCTCTCGGCCATCGGTCACGACGACGGCGCCCTGGGCCGGCCCCGAGTCCAGATACGACGCGACCTTGTCGCGATGCTGCTTCGTGACCAGCGGGCCCATCTCGGACGACGGGTCGTCGCCCGGCCCGATGGTAATCTTGGGCAGGCGCCGCTTGATCGCCTCGACGAGCGGGTCGGCGACGTCGCCGACCGCCACGATCGTGGCGATCGCCATGCACCGCTCTCCGGCCGAGCCGTAACCGGCCGAGACCGCGGCATCGGCGGCCATCTCGATGTCGGCGTCGGGCAGGACGATCATGTGGTTCTTGGCGCCACCAAGCGCCTGCACGCGTTTCCCCGCCTTCGTCCCGGTCTCGTAGATGTAGCGCGCGATCGGCGTCGAACCGACGAACGAGACCGCCGCGATATCGGGGTGGGCAAGGATCGCGTCGACCGCGACCTTGTCGCCGTGGACGACGTTGAAGACGCCATCCGGGACGCCGGCCTCGTGGAGCAGCTGGCCGAGGTAGTTCGCCGCCGACGGATCCTTCTCGGACGGCTTGAGGACGAACGTGTTGCCGGCCGCGATGGCCGTCGCGAACATCCACATCGGGACCATCGCCGGGAAGTTGAACGGCGTGATTCCCGCGACGACGCCGAGCGGCTGACGGATCTGGTAGACATCGACGCCGCTCGAGACCTGCTCGGAGAAGCCGCCCTTGAGCAGGCTCGGGATCCCCGTCGCGAACTCGAGGTTCTCGAGCCCGCGGGCGATCTCGCCGAGCGCGTCCGAGGTGACCTTGCCGTGCTCAGCGGTGAGGTGCGCCGCCAGCTCCTCGCGGTGCATCTCGACCAGGTTCCGGATCTTGAACATGATGTCGGTGCGCTTCGAGAGCGACATGGCGCGCCAGGCCGGGAAGGCCGCCTTGGCCGCCGCGACTGCGGCGCCGACCTCGTCCACCGACGCGAAGTCCACGTGGCGGGTGACCTGCCCGGTCGCCGGATCGTAGACCGGTCCCTCTCGCCCGGAGGCGCCGGCGACGCTTCGTCCGCCGATCCAGTGGCTGACCCGACCGGGTGTCGGGGCATCGGTCCGGGCGGTGCCCGGCTCTGCGACCTGTGTCATCGGAAATGGTCCTCTGCGTGAGACCCCACGATACTCTCTCGCCTCGGGACGGTCAGCCGTGCCGCTTCGTCAGAACCTCGGGCGCGTCTCCGGGTCCGGCCAGACGACCTCGCTGGCGCCGGTCGAGCGCCCGTCGGAGGTATCCATTGCCACCCTGCGACCGCGAAAGGTCAGGATGACCAGCGCCAGCGCGCTGCCGATCGCGATGGCGACCGCGATCAAGCCACCGGCACCCAGCCCGCCGGCGACCACAGGGTCGCGCCAGGTGGTCGAGACGAGCGCCCTCGCCAGCGCCCAGGCGCCGATCGCGACGAAGAAGAGCCGGCCGTCGCGGCGCCGGAAGGCTCCGAACGTCAGGGCCAGGGCGAGCACGGCCAGGATCGCGAACGTGGCGATCCCTTCGAACGCCTGCGAGGGCTGGGACGGCAGGGCCGGCACCAACGAACCCCAGGGACCCGGACCGAGGTACGCGGTCGCGATATCGCCGGCGCTGGGCAGACCCTGGCCCGTGCCGGTCAGGACCATCGTCAGCTTGCCGGCGGCGAGCCCCAGCAGGAGCGGAGCCGCCGCGAGGTGCAGCCACCGGCCGACCGGTGCCCCGAGCAGGCTGGCCACATAGCTCCCGGTCAGGAAGCCACCGACGACGGCCAGTCCCAGCTCCAACCCACCGACCGCGGGATCGAGCAGACGCCCTGGCGCGGCGCCGTAGAACCCGGCGTGCAGGATCAGGAATCCGAGCCGCCCCCCGATCACCGCGCCGGGCACGATCCCGACCGCGACGAACGCGACGTCGTCCGGCCGAAGGCCGCCGCTCCGGGCCAGCAGACCGGCCAGCACGAGGGCGGCGACGATGACGCCGGCGAGGGCGATCGTCCCCCACCGAACGGTCAGGTCGCCGAAGAGATGGGCGTAGGGGTCGAACTGGAACGTCACGACGGCGATCGGCACGATGACGCTGAGTGTATCGAAGGTTGTCCGCAGCACCATCGCTCGATGACGGGCCTCCGGATCGCGACCCTCGCGGCCGTCTGGATCGTCGGCGGGTGCTATCGACCTTCCCATGTCGGTCATCGACCCGGTCGTCGCCGAGATCGCGCGGATGGCGGGCGTCGGGGTCGAGCAGGTGACGATCGTCTCCGCCGTGTCGGTGACCTTCCCGGACAGCAGCCTCGGGTGTCCGCTCCCCGGGATGGCAGACAGCCAGATCGTCACCGACGGCTACAGGATCATCGCGACGGCCGCCGGAACGACCTACGACTACCGCGGGACGGGTGCTTCATTCCGACGCTGCCTGAGCGGCGCCGGTTAGCCGAGCTTGGCGACCAGCTCGCGAACGGCCTCTGCCGACGCATCGAAGGCGACCCGCTCATCCGCGGTCAGCTCGATCTCGAAGACCCGCTCCATCCCGCCGGCCCCGAGGACGACCGGGACGCCCACGAACAGCCCTTCGGTCCCGAACTCGCCCTGGAGCAGCACCGCGCAGGGCAGGACGCGCTTGCGATCGAGCAGGATCGCCTCGACCATCTCGAAGGTGGCCGCGGCCGGCGCGTAGAACGCGGAGCCGGTCTTGAGCAGCGCCACCACCTCGGCCCCGCCGTTGGCCGTCCGATCGACGAGGGCGCCGACACGCTCCGGGCTGAGGAGTTCCGTGATGGGCACGCCCGCCACCGTCGAGTAGCGGGGCAGCGGGACCATCGTGTCGCCATGGCCGCCGAGCACGAAGGCGTGGGTGTCCTCAACCGAGACCCCGAGCTCCTGCGCGATGAACGTTCGGAACCGCGCCGAGTCGAGCACCCCGGCCATCCCGAGCACGCGCTCGCGGGGGAAGCCCGACGCTGTGAGCGCGACGTGGCACATCGCATCGAGCGGGTTGGTGACGATGATGAGGATCGCGTTCGGCGAGTGCTTCGCGGCCTGCTCGACGACGGCCCGGACGATCCCCGCGTTCTTGGCCAGGAGGTCGTCACGGCTCATCCCGGGTTGCCGCGCCAGGCCGGAGGTGACGACGACGATGTCGGAGCCCGCCGTGTCGGCGTAGTCGTTCGTCCCGAGGATCCGGGCGTCGTGGCCGACGACCGGGGCCGCCTCGGCGAGATCGAGGCCCTTGCCCTGCGGCAGGCCCTCGACGATGTCGACCAGGACCACGTCCGCGAGGCCGGCCTCGGCGATGCGCTGGGCGGTGGTGGCGCCGACGTTGCCGGCGCCGATGACGGTGACCTTGTTGCGGGCCATGTGGATCCGGCTCCTTTCAGGATCGCTGCGGGACGGGCGGGCGAAGCTCAGCCGGCGCCGGGACCGGCCGCGGCGATCTCGGCGCCGACGCCGTCGGCGTAGGCCGTGAAATTGTCGCGGAACATGGCTGCGAGCTTCTGCGCCGCCTGGTCGTAGGCGTCGGGATCCGTCCACGTCGTGCGCGGATCGAGGAAGGCCGCCGGCACGTCGGGACAGGAGGTCGGGACCGCGAACCCGAAGTTCGGGTCGAGCCGGGTCGGGACGTCGTCGAGCGCTCCGGAGACCGCGGCCCGGACCATCGAACGGGTATGCGCGATATCCATCCGCTCCCCCACCCCGTACGGTCCGCCCGTCCAGCCCGTATTGACGAGCCAGACCGGGACATCGTCGCCCTCGAGCCGCTCGAGGAGCATCCGGGCGTACTCGCCGGGGTGGCGGGGCATGAACGGCGCCCCGAAGCAGGTCGAGAACGTCGCGCTCGGTTCCTTGACCCCGACCTCCGTCCCCGCGAGCTTGGCCGTGTAGCCGCTGATGAAGTGGTAACCCGCCTGTTCGCGGGTCAACCGCGAGATCGGCGGCAG
>DAIOXD010000017.1:0-14802 GCA_036758145.1 Candidatus Limnocylindrales bacterium | reverse complement strand
ACCCCTGATCTCCACCTTGAAAGGGTGGCGTCCTAGGCCTCTAGACGATGGGGGCACGGGACGGCCGGAGTCTAGCAGAGGGGTCCGGGCGTACCTGGCGACGGCCGGACCAGGGCCACGGCGACCATTCGCCGGCCGCCTGTGTCAGGCTGCAGACCGATCGCCACCCCGGCGAACGCGAGCACCGACATTCCTCACAGTTATGGAAATCGCCTGTTTCGAGCGTGGCCACCACCCGGATCCGACGGAACTCGCTGTTGGCCAAGCGCGCAGAGGCTGAACGTCATTACCCAGCGGAATATCGCCCCGCGGCGGGCCGCCTGCCCGACCCGCCTCGCTCAGCCCGCCGGCGGCTGCGACAGCAGGTACAGGATGATCGCCCCAGCGATGCAGCCCGCCCCGATCATCGCCGCGATCCCACCGCCGACGCCCAGGGCCAGCGCCCGTCCATTCCGTTCCGCGATCCCCGCGCGCCAGGTCGAGCGCAGCGTATACGCCGCAAGCGCGAGGAAGACGATCCCGAGCACCACGCCCCCGGCCGCCAGCAGGGGGATCTGCGAGGCATCGCGGACGGTCACGGCGTACAGCACGAAGACGATCGACCCGATCAACGCGAGCGCGAGGAACACCACGCCCGGCGTGATGGTGCGGCGTCGGGTCGGAGCTCGCGTCGACATCAGTCGGCCCCCAGGGTTCGGTGGTAGACGGCCACGTTATACGACAGGCGTGGCCGCTTCATCCCCGCCGCCACGGCCCGTCCGACCGCCCCGAACGCCCCTTCCAGGAAGTCGTGCGCGTCCTCGAGCGACTCGAACGTCCAGAACGCGTGGACGACGCGGACCTTGAACCCGCCTCGCAGGAAGTGCCCGTCGCGCCGGCTCCACAGGCCATATTCGGGGAGGTCGCCACGCAGGCGCGAGACGTCGTCGCGGCCGTAGTCGAGGACGACGAGGAGCCGGCCGCCCACACGCAGCACCCTGGTGGCGGCGGCGAGGTCCGACGTGAAGCCGTCACGGAACGAGGTCCAGAGGCTGACCAGAACGTCAGCCGAGGCATCGGGTGCCTCGAAACCCGCCGGCCCGTCCGCCTTCGCGAATCGGACCCGCGCCCCGAGCTCGGTCAGTTGTCGGGCACGGATCCCGTCAGCGCCATCGAGCAACAGCACGTCGCGCCCCCCGACCGGCCCCAATGCTTCCAACGTCCTTGGGATCTTGGCCTCGACATCGAGGATGCGGGCCAGTCGCTCGGCGAGCCCGTCCCCGAGGTCGATCGGTAGATCTGCCACAGGACGCCGAGTATGACCGAATCGCGGCGGATGCTTCGATTGGTGCGCTAGACGATCCGGAGGACGACGCCGGCGCGCGCGCCGAGCCCGATCGTCGCCCGCCCGTCGACGATGTGCGCCTCCTCGATGCCGTCGAAGCCCGGCAGCTCGATCGACGCCAGATGTCCGCCGGCGCCGCTCGGCGCATCCGCGAAGTCGAGCCCGAGCCGCACCTCCGAATCCCCGGCATTGACGGCGACCACGAAGCGGGACGCGCCCGCCCCGCGCTCGAACGCGACCGCCGACCCATCCGCACCGACCATCCGCAATGGCGCGTCGCCGAGCGCGGGTTCGGAGGCTCGAAGCCGGAGCAGCCCCCGGACCGCCTGGTGGAGACCCGGTTCCCAGCGAGTCGCGTCCCACGGAAAGCCGCGGCGACAGTCCGGATCGTGACCGCCCTCGAGCCCGACCTCGTCGCCGTAGTAGATGCACGGCGAGCCCGGCAATGTCGCGTGGATCAGCATCGCCAGACGGACGCCCGCGACGTCGCCACCCAGGACGGTCCGCAGACGTGGCGTGTCGTGTGAGCCGAGCACGTTGAACTGGACCGCGGCGGTATCGGGCTCATAGGCGGTCGCGAGTTCCATGACCCGTCCCGCGAAGGCCGGGCCATCGAGCCGTCGCACGGTGAGCCGGTACTGGTCGTGGCTTGCGACGACCGCCTCGTCGAGGTGCGAGCCGGCGGCGAACCCGAGGATCGCCTCGGCCAGCGGGTAGTTCATCAGGGCATCGAACCGGTCGCCGCGGACCCACTCGGGCGCGACCTGCCAGACCTCGCCGACCAGGTAGGCGTCTGGCCGGACCGCTCGACAGCGCTGGCGGAACTCCTGCCAGAAGGCCTCGTCCTTGATCTCTTCGGGGACGTCCAGTCGCCAGCCGTCGGCGCCGAAGCGAAGCCAGTGTTCGGCGACGGTGAAGAGGTATTCGCGTGCCTCGGGATCGTCGGTATTGATCTTGGGCAGGGCCGGCAGGCCCCACCACGCGGTGTACCCGAACGCCTCCAGCGGCGTCCCGGGCGGGGGATAGGCGAGCAAGGGCTGGCCCGAATCCAGTCGCGCCTGGTCGATGTGGAACCAGCCCCGGTAGGGCGAATCGGCGCCCGTCTCGAGGATGTGGTGGAAGGGCCAGAAGCCTCGCCCGGTGTGATTGAAGACCCCATCGAGGACGATCCGCATCCCACGCTCATGCGCCGCGTCGAGCAGGTCGCGCAGCGCGTCGTCGCCACCGAGCAGCGGGTCGACCGCGAAGTAGTCGTACGTGTGATACCGGTGATTCGAGGCCGACTGGAAGACCGGATTGAGGTAGAGCGCGGTGATGCCCAGGTCCTCGAGGTAGCCGAGATGCTCCGTGACGCCGCGCAGGTCGCCGCCCTTGAAGCCGTCGAACGTGGGCGGCGCATCCCAGGGCTGCAGGCGGCCCGGTTTGTGGACGCGGTCGCTCGAAGCGAACCGATCGGGAAAGACCTGGTAGAAGATCGCCTCGCGGACCCAGGCCGGGGTGTCGGCGCTCACCGGGCGGACGGTACGGGGGGCTGTGCAGGGGTGTCAAGGCGGCCGGCGCGCGTTGGGGGCAGCGGCGCCCATCCCCGATCCCGCGAGATATTCCGCTGGGTAATGCGATCCGGCCTTTGCACGCTTGGCCGAGCGGGAGTTCCGTCGGATCTGGGTGATGGCCACGTTCGATCGGTGCCGTTCTCATGACTGAGCGGAATGTCCGGGCTCGCGCTCCCCAAGCCCGCCGCGACCACGCGCCGTTATCACGCTCATTGATGAGATTCGCTTCTTCCACGCTCGGCCAGCCTCCGAATCCGACGATCCCGAGGTACGGCCGCGCTCGCTGGTGGCGATCTTGATCAACCAGCCTGATAACGGCCAGGGTGCATGGCCCGCGTCCGGGCCCGCCCCCGGTCCCGCGCGCCCGGCCAGCCGCGCCGGCCCCGCCGCCCGTCGGCCCGCGGTGGCGGCCTATCCCTTGATCGCGCCGCTCAGTCCGCCACCGCCCAGGAACATCCGCTGGAAGATCAGGAACAGTGCGATCGGGATCAACGTCGCGATCGCCAGGGCCGCCAGGAAGATGTCGAGCTCGGTGGCGGGCTGGAGGGTCGGCAGGCGAACCGAGAGCGGCTGGATGTCGGGGTTGCGCAGCACGAGCAACGGCCACAGGTAATCCTTCCACGTCCCGATCACCGCGAAGACCGAGACGACGCCGATGATCGGCCGCGACATCGGCAGGACGATCGACCAGAAGAGCCGGAACGGACCGGCGCCGTCGACGCGCGCGGCTTCGAAGATCTCGCGCGGCAGGTTGTCGAAGAAGCGCTTGATGATGATCACGTTGAACGCGTTCGCACCGGCCGGGAGCCAGACCGCCCAGAAGGTGTCGACCATCCGGATGTGCAGGAACGGCACGTCCACCACGGTCAGATAGAGCGGCACGAGCAGCACGATCGCCGGGACGAACAGCGTCGCCAGCACGAGGCCGGTCATGACCCGCGCGAAGCGAGGTCGCAGGACGGACAACGCATAGCCGGCCGACGTTGCCACCACGATCTGGACGACCCACGAGCCGGCGGCGATCCAGACCGTGTTCAGGAAATAGCGATCGATGTGGGTGTGCGTCCAGGCCGTCACGAAATACCCGAGGTCGAAGCCGTGGGGCCACAGCGCCATCGGCGTCCGGAGGGTGTCCTGCGTCGGCGTGACGGCCGATTTCGCCAGCCATAGCAGCGGGCCGAGGCCGAAGACGAGGAGGAAGAGCAGCGTCGCCACCTGGATGATGCGCAGCGTCCAGCGAACGCGCGGCCGGCGCCAGTCGGTGGGCGAGATCAGGCCCCGGTCGACGCGCGGGGCGGCGCCTTCACCCGCCCTGCCCATCGGCACCTTCACGACGACGTGCTCCACGACCGCGTCATCCAGAAATACCCGGCCGTGAACAGGCCGAGGAAGGCGGCCAGCATCACGCTCAACGCCGCGGCCATCCCGTAGTCGCCGCCGAGGCTGTTCTGGAAGGCGTAGTGGTAGATCAGGAGCAGCACGGTGGTCGTCGAATTGGCCGGCCCGCCGCCGGTGAACAGGAACGGCTCCGTGAACAATTGCGCCGTCGCGATGAGCTGGAGGATGAGCGTGATGAGCAGCACCCCGCGCAGGTGGGGCAGCGTGACGTGGCGGACCTTCTGCCAGATCGAGGCCCCGTCGACCTCCGCCGCGTCATAGAGCTCGGGCGGGACGCTGAGCAGGGCGGCCAGGTAGATGATCACGGTCGCGCCGGCGCCCGCCCAGGTCGCCTCGATGACGATCGACGGCATCGCGCTGGCGGCGTTCTGGAGCCACGGCAGCGGCCCGATCCCCACGGCGCCCAGGATCGTGTTGAAGACGCCGGCCGGCCGGGGATCGAAGAAGGCGAGCCGCCACAGCAACACCGCGACGACGGGCGGGATGACCACCGGCAGATAGGCAAGGGCGCTGTACAGGCCCTTGAACCGGCGTACCTCGCTCATGACCACCGCCAGCACGAGCGGGATCGGGAAGCCGATGACGAGCGCGAGGATCATGAAATAGCCCGTGTTGGCGACCGCCCGCCAGAAGAGCGGATCGGCCAGCACTCGGGCGAAGTTGTCGGCTCCGACGAACGTCGGCGTCGCGACGAGGTTGGTCTGCTGGACGCTCATGACGATCGCCCGACCGATCGGGAACCACGAGAAGACGCCGAAGATCAGGAGCACGGGGAGGAGGAACACGAGCGTGCTGAGTCCGTCCCGGTCGATCCGGGGCAGTCGTGCCAGCCTTGCCAGTCGAGCCAGGCGCATGCGCGGGCGATCGGCGGCGACCGTCAGCACAGACCGTGAACTCAACGGGGCGCCTGCCTCTCTGCGGTCATCGCCGCGTCCCGGAGGTGTGGCGATGGGGCCGCGGCGGAACCGCGGCCCCATCGGATCGATTACGGAGTCGGCTTGTCGAGGATCGCCTGGATGGTCGTGTTCGCCGTACCGAGGAGCGCATCGATGTCGGCGTTCTTGTCGGTCAGGACCGCCTGGACGACCGGGTCAAGGGCCGCATACAGATCCTGGGTGTTCTTGGTTGGTTCGTTGACCAGCGGCTGGCTGAAGATACCGCTCGTGAACGCGGTCATCTGGTCCGTCGGGACGTTGATGTAGTCCTTGATCCACGCCTGCGACTCGTCGTAGGTCGCCTTGTCGAAGATCGGCAGGGCGGGGACGCCGACGGGCTGCTTGTTGGCGACGAGCGCCTTCGCATCCGTGACGGCACCATCCTGGGTGTTGAGCTTGTTCATGTAGTAGAAGTCGATCCAGTCGACGGCGGCGTCGCGCTGGGCCTCGGTGGTGTTCACGTTGACGGCCGCAAGCGTGCCGCCGCCGAGAACGCCGGCGTTCGGATCGCTCGCGAGCGGGATGGTGGTCACGCCGTAGTCGGCCGCGTTGAGATTGTTGTTCTGGACCATCGCGGTAAAGAGGTCGGAGCCGCCGAGGAACATGCCGACCTGCCCGGAGCTATAGGCCTGGTTGATGGTTCCCCAGTTGTAGTCGAAGGTCGAGCCCATCGAGCCGTCGGTCCAGCGCAGGTCCTTGAGCCACTGCAGGGCGGCCTTGGTCGCCGGATTGTTGACGGTCGCGGTGACCTTGCCGCTGCTGTCGGTCGCCTCCATCCGCCCACCGAGGGCGTAGGTCAGCGTCGTCAGCTGCCAGCCGCCGGTGTTCTGTGTCGCCATCTGGCTGAAGCCGGCGGTGTGGGTCTTGTCGGCGATGATCTTGGCGTCGGCGCGGACCTCGTCCCAGGTGGTCGGCGGCTTGGTCGGATCGAGCCCGGCCTGGGTGAACATGGTCCGGTTGTAGGTGAGCGACATGCCGTAGGCCTGGGTCGGGACGGCGAAGATCTTGGCCGCGTCGTTCTGGCCATTCACCAGGACATTGGGGTTGAACTTGGCCGCATAGGGCAGCGCCCGGACGCGCGCATCGATGTCAACGAGCTGACCCTGCTGGATCAGGCCCTTGCCGTCAGTGAAGGGGATCGTGTAGACGTCCGGCAGGGTGCCGGCGGCCAGCGCCGCAGTGAAGGTCGGGGCAGTCCAGTTGTACTCCTGGCCATCGACCGTGATCCACGGATACTTGGTCTGGAACTGGGTCACCTGCAGGTTGAACGCATCGAAGGCGTCCTGCGTGCTGCCCGGCCGCAGGCTGGCGACCGTGATGGTCACCGGCTTGTGATCGGAGGTGCTCGGGGCCGGGGCGCCCGAGCCGGCCGCGCCCGACGGCGCCGCAGTGGCGGTGCCGGCGCTGGCGCCGGGCGTGGGCGTCGACGACGCACAAGCGCTCAACAGTCCGGCGATCGTGACGAGCGACGCGAATAGCGCCGATCGTCGCCTGGTCCGGGTCAACATCCGTGGCTCTCCTCTCCTGACACTATGTTCGCTCTCGTGGGTTCGCTCTCGTTCGTGGCCATCGTTCCTCCTCATGACTCGTCAGGCGGCACCCCCCTTGTGGCGTCGCCGGGATCCCGGGGCGCGGTGCGCAGCCAGGCGGTGGCATCTGGCGGCAGCGCGCCATCCGAGATGTCATCGCTGGCCAGCAGGACGACCTCGTGCACCGGCAGGGGCACAGGCCGATCGGTCAGGTTGGTGACGTTGACGAAACGCTCGCCGCGCGCGAAGGCCAGGACCCCGGCCACCGACGGCAGCCACGCGAACGGACCGTCGCCGAGACCCGGCTCCTCGCGCCGGATGTGCAGCAGGGCGCGGTAGAGACGGAGCATCGAGCCGGGGTCGGCGAGCTGCGCCTCGGCCGTGAGGGCCGCCCAGTGCGCCGGCTGGCTGAGCCACGGCGCCGCGGTCGTACCCTCGGGGCTGAAGCCGAATGGCGGTCGGTCGCCAGACCACGGCAGCGGCACCCGACAGCCGTCCCGTCCCGGATCGACGCCACCCGAACGCACGTGCATCGGGTCCTGGACCTCGTCCGCCGCCACGTCGACCTCATCGAGGCCGAGCTCATCGCCCTGGTAGATGTAGAGCGAGCCCGGCAGGGCGGCGGCCAGGAGCGCCGCCGCCCGCGCGCGCCGTCGACCGAGCGCAAGGTCCGTCGGGATCCCGGCCCGCTTCTGCGGGAACGCGAACGAGGAGTCCTGGCGGCCGTAGCGCGTCACGGGGCGCGTCACGTCGTGGTTGGACAGGACCCAGGTCGCGGGTGCACCCACGGGCGCGTGGACCGCGAGCGTGTCGTCGATCGACGCGATGAGGCTCGTCGCCTCCCACGGCCGGACCATGAAGTCGAAGTTGAAGGCCGTGTGGAGCTCGTCCGGCCGGAGATAGTTGGCGAAGCGTTCGGCGTCGGCCAGCCAGACCTCGCCGACGAGGACGCGCTCGCCCGGGTAGCTGTCGGCGACGCCGCGCCATCCCCGGTAGATATCGTGGAGCTCGTCCCGGTCGGTGTTCGGGTGGTCGCCGGGTGCAGGCGCCTCCGGGACCTCGGGGAGGGCTGGATCCTTGACGAGGAGCGCGGCCGAATCGATCCGGACCCCGCCGGCGCCGCGGTCGAACCAGAAGCGGAGGATGGCCTCGTGCTCGGCGCGGACGTCGGGGTGGTCCCAGTTGAGGTCCGGCTGCTCGGGCGCGAAGAGATGGAGGTACCAGTCGCCGGGCCTCCCGTCCGGGTTCGTCGTGCGGCTCCACGGTACGCCGCCGAAATTCGAGGTCCAGCCGGTCGGCGGGAGGTCGCCCTCTGGACCGCGGCCCGGCCGGAACCAGAAGCGCTCGCGTTCGGGCGAGCCCGGTCGGGCCGCGAGGGCGGCCTGGAACCAGGGGTGCCGGTCCGAGACATGGTTCGGGACGATGTCGACGATCGTCCGGATGCCGAGCTCCCTCGCCTCGGCGATCAGGGTCTCGGCTTCGGCCAGGGTCCCGAAGGCCGGATCGATGGCGCGGTAGTCGGCCACGTCGTAGCCACCGTCCGCCAGCGGCGAGACGTACCAGGGCGTGAACCAGATGGCGTCGATGCCGAGGGCCTGGAGATAGGGGAGCCGTGATCGGACCCCCGCGAGGTCCCCGGTCCCGTCACCGTCGCCGTCGGCGAAGCTGCGCAGGTAGACCTCGTAGATGACGGCGCTGCGCCACCACGGTGCGCGGGTGGCCGGTCGGCCGGCGTCCTGGGGGCTCGGACGTGCCGGCGCGACCGGTCGGGGTGAGCGGATGAGGGCGGGTTCCGTCACTGACATCCTCGTCGCGGCACCGGAAGATGCGAGATCGGCGGTGCCGCGCCGGAATGTATCGTATCGGACGAAACATTGCAAGAACTAGACAGAAGATTGTCGAACTAGCGACAGCCGTGGTCGCTTCGGGTATCAGGCGCCGGGAGCAGGCCCCGAGGAACCTCGAACGACGAGCTCGGGCTCGAAGAAATATTCCTCGCGGCTGACGTCACCGCCGGTGATCTGCCCGACGAGCAGCTCGATGACCATCCGGCCCATCGGCTCGATCGGTTGCCGGACGGTGGTCAGCGGCGGGTCCGTGCAGTTCATGAGAGCCGAATCGTCGAAGCCGACGATCGAGACGTCCTTGGGCACCGATCGGCCGGCGCGCCGGACGGCACGGATCGCGCCGAGCGCCATGGGGTCACTGGCGCAGATGATCCCGGTGACGCCGCGGCCCATCAGCCGGGCCGCCGCCGCCTGGGCGGCCTCGAGCGAGTAGAGCGAATGGACGATGTCGCCTTCCTCGAAGGGCATCCCGGTGGCCGCCGCGTGAGCCCGTGCCGCCGCGATCTTGCGCCGCGACGGGATGTGGTCGGGCGGGCCCATGAGCAGGCCGATGCGGATGTGTCCCAGCGAACGCAGGTGGCTCATGGCCTGGTCGGCCGCGACCGCGTCATCGCATGAGACGCGCGGGAAGGGCAGGTCGTCGATCGACGCGTTCACCATCACGGTCGGCAGCCGGCGATCGGCCAGCTGTCGGTAGTGATCGTGCGGTGCATCGGCCTGCGCGTAGAGCCCGCCGGCGAAGACCACACCCGACACGCGGTGGGAGAGCAGGAGCTCGATGTAGTCGGCTTCCGTCACGCCGCCGGCCGTCTGGGTGCAGAGGACCGGGGTGAAGCCCTGCTGAGCGAGCGAGCCGCTCACGACCTCGGCGAAGGCCGGGAAGATCGGGTTCTGGAGCTCGGGGAGGACGAGGCCGACGAGACGGGCCCGCTCGCCACGAAGCTTGGTCGGTCGTTCGTAGCCGAGGACATCGAGGGCGGTCAGGACCGCCTGCCTGGTCGATTCCGAGACGCCGGGCTTCTCGTTGAGGACGCGACTGACCGTCGCCTCGCTGACACCGACCTTCTGGGCAACCTCGGCAAGCCGTTTCGACATGGTCGCAATCTTACGTTGTTTGACGCAAGTACTTGCAAGGGCGAGGGCGCGCGCCTGCGCCCGGCATTCCGCAGGGTAATGAGATCTGACCTCTGCACGCTCGGCCATGCGCCAGTTCCGTCGAATCCGGCCGGTGGCCACGCTCGATGGGGGCTGCTGGCATTACTGAGCGGAATATCCGGGCGCCACCACCCCGTGCCGAGGTCGTCCACGCTCGGCCAGCCCACGGCCACTACCCCTCCGCTCCGCTACGATGCACGCCGCATGGTTTCCCGAGTGCGCGAGATGCCGGGCGGCATCCGGCTGTTCCTGGTCTATGCCTTCCTGATCCTGGCCGGCATCGGGCTCATCCTGCGTACCGTGGTGGACCTGGCGATCTCGACGCCGGTCAGCTTCGAGGGCCTGGTGGTCATGATCCTGCTCGCCTACACCATCTTCACGACGACCCTGGTCCTCCAGCGCAAGCAGGCGGCCCGGGCCCTCGCCCTGGGCCTGGCGAGCCTGACCATCCCGCTCGTGCCGCTGCTTCTGCTGAGCCGCTTGATCGTCGAGGGCATCTTCATCGCGACCCTCGGCATCCTCCTGTTCCGGGGCCTCCTGCGCCCCGAAGTCCGCGACTACCTGAACGAGCCTTGACGCGCGCGGGCACGATCGAGCCTCGGGACGGTACCCTCAACACAGCGCGCGGCTTCACGAACGTGAACGCGCCGACAAGCCGAACCTTCCGACCGCCTTCCTGACACTCGAGGCAGCCACGTGAGCAAATCGAACCGCCGGCGTCAACGGCCGGGCTACCAACCGCCTTCGACCCGTGATCCGGGGTCTTCGGGGCAGAGCCCGAGCCGCCCGAACACCCCCGGGTCTGGCAGGTCCGACGCGTCCGGCACGACCGGGACGACCGGCCTGACCGGCGCGACCGGCGCCGCTGGCGCTACCGGCGCCACCGGCGCGGCCGCGGCGGCCGCAGGTACTCCCCGGGCGACCGGCACGACCCCGCGCCCGACGACCACGACCGCGGCCCGTCATGGCCGCCGCGAACGCCAGCGCGCCGCCTACAAGCCGTCGTTCATGGAGCGCTACCGGACGGCGATCGTGGTGGTCGCCGCGGTCGCCGGCGTCGTCCTGTTGTCGGTCTTCGTCCTGTTCTCGGCCTCGCAGCCGGTCTACGCCTGCTCGACGACCTGGACGCCCCAACCGACACCCGCCCCCGCACCGGGCGTCACGCCCCTGCTCGGCTACGTCCAGCCCGATATGGGCAACTCGCACGTCGCGGTCGGGGAAAAGGTCACCTACGCCTACTGCGCCCCGGCCTCGGGCAGCCACTACAACGCGTCCGGCCGCGGCCCGATCCCTGCCCGCGTCTACGCCCCGACCGACAACGTGCCACCCGAGGGCTGGATCCATAACCTCGAACATGGCGCACTGGTCGTCCTCTATCAAGGCACGAGTGCCGGCTCGACAGCCGAGGGCCAGGCGGCACTCAAGGCCTTCTACGACAGCTTCCCGAACAGCCCCAGATGCGGGCTGGCGAAGGGGCAGCTCGGCCCGGTGATCGCCCGCTTCGACGACATGGCGGCACCGTTCGAGGCGATCATCTGGGATCGCGTCCTGCCGCTGCAGACCTTCGACCAGGCCCAGATCCTGGCCTTCTTCAACCAATCCGGTGAGCGGACCAACCCCGAGGACCAGTGCTCGTCCATCCCGAGGACGCCAGTGACGCAGAGCGCCCAGCCCAACGCCTCTGGCTCCCCGGCGACGAGCGCGGCCTCGAGCGCCGCTCCCAGCACCCCGAGCGCCGCCCCGAGCGCCAGCGCCGCTCCGTCCAACTGACCGGGAGGCTCGCCGATGCGCCTCGTCTCGTATCTCGGTCCCGACGACGTCGGGACCGCCATCCTGGTCGACGGCCGGCTGATCCCGGTCATGGACGGCTTCCTGACCGGCCCGGACCTCGAACCGGAGTCGCTCGACGATCTCCGCCACCGGGCGGCGACGCTCGCCGGCGCGGTCGGGGTCGCCCTCGAGGACGTCCGGGCGATCGCGCCCATCCCGATCCCCGGCAAGGTCGTGTGCGTCGGGCTCAACTACCGCGAGCATGCGGCCGAGGGTGGCCGGCCACTCCCCGTGCGCCCGTTGCTCTTCTCGAAATTCGCGAACACCGTCATCGCCGACGGCGAGCCGATCGTCCGACCGGAGGGCACGCACGCCCTCGACCTCGAGGTCGAGCTCGGTGTCGTCATCGGCACGACCGCGCGTCGGGTCCCGCGGGCCAGGGCGCTCGACCACGTCGCGGGTTACGTCGTCGTGAACGACGTCAGCGCCCGGGACTGGCAGGGCACGCCCGCGGCTCTCGGCGAGGGCGAGGTCGGTGACGGCCAGTGGCTCCGCGCCAAGGGCTCGGACACCTTCCTGCCGATGGGCCCGGTCTTCGTGACCGCCGACGAGATCCCCGACCCGCAGAGCCTCCGCCTGAGTTCATGGCGGATCCCCGGCGCAGGTCGGCGCGCCGGCCGCGAGGTCCCGATGCAGCACAGCACGACTGCGGACATGATCTGGCCGATCGCCGAGCTGATCGAGTTCATCAGCCGCTCGATCACCCTCGAACCGGGCGACGTCATCGCCACCGGGACGCCGGCGGGCGTCGGGGTCTTCCGCGACCCGCCGGTCTTCCTCGTGCCAGGCGATCGGGTCCGCTGCGAGATCGAGGGCATCGGCTCGGTGGAGAACCCGATCATCGACTGGTCGGAGGACGTCGACGAGACCGACGACGCCGACCTCGACGACATCGATCCCGACTGAGCACCGCGGAGGCACGGAACGGGATGTTCGCCCTGGTCAAGACCGGCCCCGGATCAGGCCTCGAGCTGCGTGACGTGCCGACTCCGGTCATCGGCATCAACGACGTCCTGATCCGGGTCCACAAGACCGGGATCTGCGGCACGGACCTCCACATCGAATCGTGGGACCCGTGGGCGGCACGGACCATCCATCCGCCGCTCATCGTCGGCCACGAATTCGTGGGCGAGATCGTCGAGGTCGGCAGCAACGTGGCCGAGGCCGACTTCTCCCCCGGCGATCTCGTCTCGGGTGAGGGCCACGTCGTCTGCGGCCGCTGCCGGCATTGCCTGGCCGGCCGTCGCGAACTGTGCGCCAAGGCGATCGGCCTGGGTGTCGGCCGCGACGGCGCCTTCGCCGAGTACGTGGCCCTGCCGATGACCAATGTCTGGCACCACTGGCCGGGCATCGACGAGGAGGTCGCCGCGATCTTCGACCCGTTCGGCAACGCGGTCCACACCGCGCTCGCGTTCCCGGTCCTGGGCGAGGACGTGCTGGTCAGCGGCGCGGGCCCGATCGGCCTCATGGCCACGGCCGTCGCTCGCCACGCCGGGGCACGTCACGTGGTGGTCAGCGAGCCCAATGCGTACCGGCGAGAGCTGGCGTCAAAGATGGGCGCCACGCTCACCATCGATCCCCGCGAGCGCCCTCTCGAATCGGTGTTCGCCGAGCTGGACATGGTCGAGGGCTTCGATGTCGCGCTCGAGATGTCGGGCAATGCCACGGCCCTTCGAGCTGCGATCGGTTCGATGGCCCACGGCGGCGGGATCGCCATCCTCGGCATCCCGAGCGAGGAGATCGCCATCGACGTCAACGCGATCGTGTTCAAGCAGCTGACCCTCCGAGGCATCTACGGTCGCGAGATGTACGAGACCTGGTACAAGATGACCGTCATGCTCCAGTCGGGGCTCGATATCACGCCGGCGATCACCCACCGGTTCGGGTTCCGCGACTTCGAGGCCGCGTTCGCCGCGGCACGCGCCGGCGACTCCGGCAAGGTCATCATGGATTGGACGACATGACAGCCCGACCCGGCCATCCCGACCCGCTCGCCTTCCTCGACGACGAGGTCGCCGCGCTGCGCGAGCGCCACCTCTACCGGCCATTGCGGGTCATGTCGTCGGCCCAGGGCCCGATCGTCTCGGTCGATAACCGCCGGCTTATCAGCCTCTCATCCAACGATTACCTGGGACTTACCAACCACCCTCGCGTGTGCGACGCCGCTGCCGCGGCGGTTCGCGAGTTCGGGGCCGGGAGCGGCGCCGTCCGGACGATCGCGGGCACGATGGCGATCCACGAGGCGCTCGAAGCGGAGCTGGCCGAGTTCAAGGGCACGCCCGCGGTCCTGACCTTCCAATCGGGCTTCACGGCGAACACGGGGGTCATCCCGACCATCACGGGCGAGACCGACCTCATCGTCTCGGACGCGCTCAATCACGCCTCGATCATCGACGGGATGCGGCTCTCGAAGGCGCCACGCAAGATCTACGCCCACGCCGATGTCGACGCCCTGCGCGAGGTCCTGCGCGAGGCGCGGGCCGCCGGCCGGCCCGGCGGCGGGGAGTGGCGGCTGATCCTGGTGATCACGGACGGGGTCTTTTCGATGGATGGCGACATCGCGCCACTCCCCGGGATCGTCGAGGCGGCCGAGGAATTCGGTGCCGCCGTCATGGTCGATGACGCGCACGCCAGCGGCGTCCTGGGGCGACAGGGCCGCGGATCGGTCGATCACTTCGGCCTCCACGGCCGCGTCGCGATCCAGGTCGGCACGCTGTCCAAGGCCGTGGGATCGCTCGGGGGGTACGTGGCGGGTTCGCTGGCACTCCGCGAGATCCTCACCCAGCGCGCCAGGCCCTTCCTCTTCTCGACGTCCCATCCGCCGTCCGTGGTCGCCTCGTGCCGCGAGGCCATCCGCGTGATGCAGGACGAACCCGAGCTGCAGGAGCGCCTCTGGGCGAATACGAAGTACTTCAAGGCCGAACTGACTCGTCTCGGCTTCGACACCGGGCATTCGGAGACCCCGATCACGCCCGTGATGATGGGCGACCCCGACACCGCCGGCCGTTTCAGCGACCGACTCGTCGAGGAAGGCGTCTTCGCCCAGCCCGTCGTCTTCCCGACCGTCGCCATCGACAAGTCGCGCCTGCGTACGATCGTGACGGCCCCCTTGGCCAACGAGCAGCTCGACATCGCCCTCGCGGCGTTCGACCGGGTCGGGCACGAGCTCGGCCTGATCTCGGGGTGATCGCTGAGGTCGCCAGGGCGGCCTCGCCGCCGCGTGCCGACCGG
>DAIOXD010000016.1:0-14912 GCA_036758145.1 Candidatus Limnocylindrales bacterium | reverse complement strand
ACGCGCTCACGGACCTCGATTGGCTCGGTCCGCGGCTCGACAGCCCCGTTGAACATGGAGACCTGCGTCGTGTCAGTGTCGTCCTTCAGTTGCCCGTCCTCGACGGGAGCGCGCCCGGCCCGATCCACAAGACCGCACTACTGGATATCGGGATCCCGTCCGCGCTGGCGGGCGCGGTCGTCGCCCAAGTCGGCTGGCAATCGGACTCTCTATCGTCGCTTTTCCCGGTGTTCGCTGGGCAGCTCAGGATCACGACGTCAAACCTTGTTCTCCACGGTCGATATGCTCCGCCATTCGGCCGGCTCGGCCTGTTGATCGATCGAGGCATCCTCCACGTGGTGGCGCGTCGTACCGCCGCGGCATTTCTGTCCCGTCTCGCGGCCCACATCGAGGGCTGAGTCGTTCCGGCTCTCGCCGACGCCGATCAGACCGCGGCCAAACTCCGACCCACAAGGTCGCGGGCGTCGTTCCACGGCGCCATGAGTCCGGTATGTCTCAGATCTGGCCGGATCGCCGGGCCTCGGATCGAAGTCGATCGCGATGGTCGGGGTGGGCGATGCCGATCAGGGCGGACGCCCGCTCGCGCAGGCTCCGACCGAAGAGCTCGGCAACGCCGTATTCCGTGACCACGGTTCGAACATGGGCGCGGGTCGTCACGACCCCGGCGCCGGGTGTCAGCGTGGCCACGATCCGCGAGATCGTCCCAGCTGCCGCGGTCGACGGGAGGGCGATGATCGCCCGGCCTTCCGCAGCCAGGGCCGCGCCCCGGACGAAGTCCATCTGGCCGCCCACGCCGCTATAGATCTGCGTGCCGATCGAGTCGGCCACGACCTGTCCACCGAGGTCGACCTCGATCGCCGAGTTGATCGCCGTCATGGTCCTGAACGATCGGATGACGTGGGTGTCGTTGGTGAAGTCGACCGAGCGCATCTCGACCATCGGGTTGTCGTCTACGAAGTCGTAGAGACGACGCGTGCCCATCAGGAAGGCCGTAACGATCTTGCCGCGGTTGCGCTCCTTGCGAGCGCCCGTCACGACGCCGGCCTCGACGAGGTCGACCACAGCGTCGGTGAACATCTCGGTATGGATCCCGAGATCGTGATGATCATGGAGCGCGAGGGCCGTGCCGGCCGGTATGGCACCGATCCCAAGCTGGATCGTGGCGCCGTTCGGAATGAGCTCCGCGACGTGTAGCCCGATCCGTCGCTCGACATCGCCGACCACGACATCGGCGTGCTCATACGGCGGCACGTCAACCTCCACCGCGAGATCGATGTCGTCCACGTGGATGAAGCTCTCACCGAGGGTGCGAGGCATCGAGCGGTTCAGCTGGACGATCACGGTATCGGCGGCGCGGATGGCGGCGTGCATGGCCTCGACCGACACACCGAGCGAGCAGAAGCCGTGCGGATCGGGCGGAGTCGCATTGACGAGGACGGCATCGAGGGGCAATGCCCCGCGATCGAATAGGCGAGGAACGTCTGACAGGAAGACCGGCACGTAGTCCGCCCGACCTTCGTTGACCGCGACTCTCGCGTTTGGGCCGACGAACAAAGCCCGATGCCGGAAGTGATGCGCCATCGTTGGCGCCAGGTGCGGACCGGGGCCCTCCGTGTGCAGGTGGATCATCCCGACGTCGCGCAGCTCGGACGCCCGTGCGACGAGAGCGTCGAGGAGGACCGACGGCGCGGCCGCGGCGCCGTGGACATAGAGCTGTTGGCCGCTCGCGATGTCGCCGACGGCGTCGGCAGGCGACACGATGCGCATCAGGACGCGGCCCACGACGACAGCCCGTAGCGCCCGCCGACGACCCGGGGGGCGGTCGCGAATGGCGGGTCGTCGTGGTCCATCGCCTCGGCCAGGGTGGCGACGACCTCGAGGTAAAGGGGTTCGCCGACGGCGCCCGGCTCCTTGGTCCGATCGAGGACCGCGATGGCGCGGGTCGTCGGCGGCAGGGCGGCGATGAGTTGCGCGGCGGGGAACGGCTGGAAGAGGCGGATGCGGAGCATGCCGACCGTCTCGCCCTCCGCGACCAGCGTGTCGACCGTCTCCTCGACGGCGCCGCTGGCCGAGCCCATCACGACGATGACGCGGTCCGCGTCGGGAGCGCCGTGGTAGTCGACCAGCCCATAGTGGCGACCGGTTCGCGACGCGAGCTCGTCCATGACGTCCTGGACGATGCCGGGTACGGCCAGGTGGTACGGGTTGGATGCCTCGCGCGCCTGGAAGAAGACGTCCGGGTTCTGCGCCGTGCCGCGGACGACGGGCGCATCGGGCGTCAGGCCGCGGGTCCGGAAGGCCAGGACATCATCGTCACGCACCAGCGCCCGGATATCGGCCTCGTCGAGCACCTCGATCTTGTTGATCTCGTGCGACGTCCGGAAGCCGTCGAAGAAGTGGAGGAAGGGGATCCGGGCGCGCAGCGTGGCGGCGTGCGCGATCAGCGCGAAATCGTGCGCTTCCTGGACCGAGCCTGCGGCGAGCATCGCCCAGCCGGTCGTCCGGGCGTGCATGACGTCGCTGTGGTCGCCGAAGATCGAGAGGGCGTGCGTGGCGATCGTCCGCGCGGCGACATGGATGACCGCCGGCGTTAGCTCGCCCGCGATCTTGAACATGTTGGGGATCATGAGCAGCAGGCCCTGCGACGCCGTGAAGGTCGTGGCCAGCGCCCCCTTCTGGAGCGCCCCGTGGAGCGCGCCGGCGGCTCCCGCCTCGGACTGCATCTCCACCACCTCGGGGATCTTGCCCCACAGATTAGGGCGGCCAGCCGCGGACCAGTCGTCGCAATGCTCGGCCATCGGCGAGGCGGGGGTTATCGGGTAGATCGAGATCACTTCGCTGACGGCATAGGCCACGCGAGCCGCCGCCTCGTTCCCATCCAGGCACTGGAAGTGCTGGTCCACGTTCGGGCCTCCCTTGGGGATCGGTTGGGGAGCGCGTCCCTCATCGGGTCCGACCCGAGCTCGCGCCCACGTCCGTGGCCGCGACTGTCCCCCCGCCGCCTCGTCCGGCGCGCCCCAGACGCCGGGCGAGGGCGGGGGTGTGTGACTATGGGTGGATCGCAACCTTCAGCACGCCCTCGCGGCGGTTGCTGAAGAGGTCGTACGCCTCGACGATATCGTCGAGCGCGAACGTGTGGGTGATCAGCGGGAGCGGGTCGAAGCGGCCCGACTCGACGGTGGCGATCAGCCGCCGCATGCGCTCCTTGCCGCCCGGGCAAAGGGTCGTCACGATGCGATGCCCACCCAGGCCAGCCGCGAACGCGTCGTACGGCATCTCGAGCTTGCCCGAGTAGACTCCGAGGCTCGACAGCGTGCCGCCGGGCCGGAGAGAGCGAAGGGCGTTCTCGAACGTGCCCTGGGTCCCGAGTGCCTCGACGGTGACGTCGGCGCCACCGCCGGTCAACCGCTTGATCTCGGCCACGACATCGACCTGGGTGAAGTCGAGCGCGACATCGGCGCCCACCTTCTTGGCCATCTCGAGCCGGACCGGGTCGCTGTCGACACCGATGATGAGCGAAGCGCCCATCAGCTTGGTGCCGGCGACGGCGCACAGGCCGATCGGTCCGAGCGCGAACACGACGACGGCGTCGCCGATCTTCACGCCGCCCGCCTCCGGGCCGCTGAAGCCCGTGGAGGCGATGTCCGAGAGCAGCACGACCTGCTCGTCCGTGACGTTGTCAGGGATGAGCGTCAGGTTGGCCTGAGCCGACGGGACGAGGATGTACTCGGCCTGACCGCCGTCGATCGTGTTGCCGAATCGCCAGCCGCCCATGGCCTCGTAGCCTTCGCCGTGACCGCACTGGCTCAGGTTGCCGGACAGGCAGGCTCGACACTGGCCACACGGCGTGATCGCCGGGACCAGGACTCGCTGACCGACTTCGAAGCCGGTGACGCCCGGGCCGAGCTCGTCGATGACGCCGACCGGCTCGTGACCGATGATCAGCCCGGGTCGGACCGGGTACTCGCCCTTGAGGATGTGGATATCCGTGCCGCAGATCGTCGTGGTGGTGACGCGGACGACGGCTTCGCCGACGCCGGCTCGCGGCTTGGGGACCGACTCGACGCGGATGTCGCCCGGGCCGTGGAAGACGGTCGCACGCATCGTGTCGGTGGTCTGGACGGCCGGTCGGCGGGTTTCGGTGAGGGTCACGGCGGACCTCGTTTCGGTCAGTCGATGGGCGGGGCGGGCCGCGCTCGTGGGGCCAGCCAGCCGCCTACCTGTCGACATCGTGGTCGCCGGCGATCGACCGACCAAGAGCCAAAGGTCACGCTCCAGCGTGACCCCCGACCATCTGACGCTGGGGTACGGGTTCGGTCCGTTCGGCCGGCGTCATCGTGTCGCACGGCACCTGTGCGATCGCCATCGATGGCGTCTCCTTGGGACAGGGGACAGGTCGTCCGCCCAGGCGCTCCGGCGAGGAGATGTGATGAAGGTCATCGTGGTCTACGAATCGCATTGGGGGAATACGGCGGCGGTCGCGAGGGCCATCGCGGACGGCTTCGGGCCCGAGGCGCAAGCGCTCACGACGGACGAGGCCCAGCCTTCTACGGTCGTCGAGGCCGACCTGATCGTCGCCGGCGCCCCGGTCATGGCTTTCAGCCTGCCGAGCGACAAGATGCTCGCGACGCTGGCCGGGGACACGAAGGCGCCGTCCCCGCCTGACCTGTCGCATGCTTCGATGCGCTCCTGGCTGGACCGGTTGCCAGCCGGGCACGGGCGCTCCGCCGAGTTCGAGACCGGGCTCCGCTGGTCACCGGGCGGCGCCACCGGGGCCATCGGACACAGGCTCGAGCAAGCCGGCTTCAAGCGACTCGCCAAGTCCCGTCGGTTCGTCGTCAAAGGGTCGTATGGGCCCCTCGGCGATGGCGAGCTGGCACGGGCGCGGCAGTGGGGGATCGAGCTAGCCGCCGCGATGTCCGTCTGACCGAGGGCGCAGGCGAGACGTGGTGAGGCCGGCCGGTCCGACGTCGAAGAGCCAGCGGAAGGCGACGAGCAGGATCGCGACTCCGAGGATCCCGTAGATCGCCTGGAGCGGCGGCTCGTTGCTGTAGCCGATGATGGCCACCTCGACGGTGACCCAGATGAGCAGGCCGGCACCGACGATCAACGCGGCGGTCGGCGCGAGCGGATGTCGAAGCCAGGCCAGACGAGTCGCGCTCAGCGGCCCGAGTCCCAGCACGCCGAACAGAATCAGCCCCGGGACGAAGTACGTGTCAAAGGGCGAGCCGCCGAGTGCCGACAGCGGTAGCGGCATGATCTCGCCTCGCGGGGCGAGCATCAGGACGAGACCGCCGCCGAGCGCACCGATGCTCAAGAGGGAGCCGTCGAGTCGGGTATCGATCAACGCTGACACGAGATCAACCACGCGGATAGAGGCCAAGCGGCGGTCGTGGCGCATCAGGACGCAACGCGCTCCTGGCTGACGTCTTCAGCTCCACCGACGGCCTGGCGCGCGGGTCACGCAAGTCGACGCTTGGCCTCCTCGAACTCCTCGCCGCTGAGCTCGCCCCGCGCGAACCGCTCGCGGAGGATTTCGTCTGACGACGAACGTGGCGTCCCTCCGGACAGAGGGCGATGCACGATCAACCAGACGGACCCAATCACGGCGAGCGCGAGGATGCCCATCCCCGCCAACATCCACCATCCTCCAAGTCCAGCTACATCCCAGCCATACATCATGTCGTTACCTCCAAGACCCATGATGCTGCCGATCGTGGTGGTCGACGTGAGCCATTCCGCCTCTTCGCGAGGGTCGTTCAGCCCGGACGGAAAGCCTGCATATCAGATACTCTCGGGGGGTATCTATTCGCACCAACAGGATCCGATGAACCACGACGCCCACTCTTCCCATGCTGGCCACACGGGGGCCGCCCCTCTCACGGATAGTCGAGTGGCCGCGCATGCGACCCATGACCGCCATGAGGGTCACTCGGTCGCGATGTTCCGTGACAAGTTCTGGCTCAGCCTGGCCCTGACGATCCCGGTCCTCATCTGGAGCGGCGACCCTCAACACTGGCTCGGCTACACCGCTCCGGTGTTCCCTGGCTCGGCACTGATCCCGCCGGTCCTGGGGACCATCGTCTTTGTCTATGGCGGACTCGTCTTCCTCCGCGGCGCGAGGACCGAGTTGGCCGATCGCCAGCCGGGAATGATGACCCTCATCAGCCTCGCGATCATCGTTGCATTCGTCACGAGCTGGGCCGGCACGCTGGGGCTGTTCCAGGTCGAGATCTGGTGGGAGCTCGCGACGCTCATCACGATCATGCTCCTCGGCCACTGGCTCGAGATGCGCTCGATCGCCCAGGCGCGCGGAGCACTGACGGCACTCGCCGAACTCCTGCCCGACACCGCCGAGCGGGTGACCGGCGCCGACACGGAGACCGTCCCCCTGTCCTCCCTGGCGGTCGGTGACATCGTCCTCCTCCGTCCCGGCGCACGGGTGCCCGCCGACGGGGTCGTTGTCGAGGGCAGCGCCGACGTCGACGAGTCGATGATCACCGGCGAGTCCACGACGGTCGCCAAGGAGGCCGGTGGCACCGTCGTGGCCGGCACGGTGGCGGCCGGCGGGAGCCTTCGCGTCCGGGTCTCGGCCCTCGGCGAGGAGACCGCCCTGTCGGGGATCATGCGAATGGTCGCCGCCGCCCAGGCCTCCGCCTCCCGGGCCCAGGCGCTCGCCGACCGGGCCGCCGCCATCCTCTTCTACGTTGCGCTCGCGGCCGGGGCGGTGACCCTCGTGTTCTGGTGGCTCCAGGGCGATCATGAGGGCGCCCTCGTCCGGACCGCGACGGTCCTCGTCATCGCCTGCCCCCACGCTCTGGGCCTGGCGATCCCGCTGGTGATCGCGATCTCGACCTCGCTCGGGGCCCGTAACGGCCTCCTCGTAAAGGACCGGATCGCGCTCGAACGAGCGCGCGAGCTCCAGGTCATCATCTTCGACAAGACGGGGACGCTCACGAAAGGCCAGCCGGCGCTCGTGGGGATCTCGGGCGCGGACGAGGCGGAGCTGCTCCGACTCGCGGCTTCCGTGGAGGCGGATTCCGAGCATCCACTCGCCAAGGCGATCGTCGCGGGAGCGAAGGGGCGCGGGATCGAACCGTCCGCGGCGACCGACTTCGAGTCGCTCGCCGGTCGCGGCGCTCGGGCGACGGTCGACGGTCGAGCGGTCGCTGTCGGCGGGCCACGACTCCTCGCCGACATGGGACTCGAATCTGACCCAGCGGCCGAGGGCTGGGGCCGCGACGGTCGGACCGTGCTGCACGTGATCGCCGGAGGTCGGATCCTCGGTGCGCTGGCCGTGGAGGACGAGATCCGACCCGAGTCTGCCGAAGCGATCGAGCGGCTCCACGCGATGGGCCTGAAGGTGGCGATGATCACCGGTGACAGCCAGGTCGTGGCCGATTCCGTCGCCCGCCGCCTGGGGATCGACGAGGTCGCCGCACAAGTGCTGCCAGCGGACAAGGCCGCGGCCGTCAAACGGTTCCAGGAGGGCGGGCGCAAGGTCGCCATGGTCGGCGATGGGGTCAACGACGCCCCGGCCCTCGCCACCGCCGACGTGGGGATCGCGATCGGGGCCGGCACGGATGTCGCGGTCGAGTCGGCCGGCATCGTCCTCGTCCGGAGCGACCCCCGCGATGTCGTCGGCGCGATCCGGCTCTCGCGCGCCACCTACTCCAAGATGATCCAGAACCTCGTCTGGGCGACCGGCTACAACCTCGTCGCGATCCCGATCGCGGCAGGCGTGCTGGTCCCGTGGGGGATCGACCTGCCGATGGCCGTCGGCGCGATCGCGATGAGTCTCTCGACGATCATCGTCGCGGCCAACGCCCAGCTGCTGCGCGGACTCAAGCTGCGCTACGAGCCAAACCCACGTCCCGCCGCTGTCCCAGAGCTGGTCTAAAGGAGCGCAGGACGACCACTTCAGGTGACCCGGGCGCCGCAGGCCCACCGCCCGAGGCGAGCCGCGCGCGTCATGGCAACGCGCTCCGGGCTGGCGTCCTCGGCTCGACCGACGGCTTGGTCTCGAACCTGAGCCTCGTGATGGGCGTGGCGGGATCGGGCGCCCCGCACGAGACGATCGTCGTCGCTGGCCTCGCGGGCCTCGTTGCGGGATCGCTTTCGATGGCGCTCGGCGAATACCTGTCGGTCCAGAGCGCACGGGAACTGTTCGCCAACGAACTCAGGATCGAGGCGGGCCAGCTCGCCGCGTCGCCCGACGCCGAGGTCGCCGAGTTGCGCGGCATCTACGAGCGGAAGGGGGTGCCGCCGCGGATGGCCGCGGAGCTGGCCGACCACATGGTCCGGAGCGACCCCGTACTCGCCCTCGATACGATGGCGCGCGAGGAACTGGGCTTCGACCCGAATGAGCTCGGCGGGTCGGCCTGGGTCGCGGCCGGCACTTCATTAGCCCTGTTCGCCCTGGGAGCCGTCGTCCCGTTGTTGCCTTTCCTCGTCGCGGGTGGCCAGGTCGCGCTGATCGCGGCGGCCGGCCTCAGTGGCGCCGCCCTGTTCGGGCTCGGCGCCGGGATCACCCGCCTGACCGGGACCGGCCCGGCCCGCTCAGGGCTGCGCCAGCTCGCATTCGGGGCCTCGGCAGCCGCCATCACCTACGGCATCGGGGCAGTCGTGGGTGCAGCACTTCGCAGCCCGGTGATGGGCGTTGCCGGGTCGGGCGCCCCGCACCAGGCCATCCTCGTTGCAGCCTCGCTCCGCTAGCCGATGGTCCGGGCATTGGTCGAGAAACGGCAGGACGTGCGAAGCACGTTCGGCATCTCGTGTCTTTATTGTGGCTGATCGCTTGACGGCCCTGGCCCGCTGCGAAACGCATCCGGTCGGGGTCTGGTTCATTCGAATCGTCGACGGTGTCGACGTCAGGAACCCCGAGGAGGCGGCCGAGGGTCGGCGGGTCTTCGAGCTCCACCCGGCCAGGTGACCGCAAGGGCACCTTTCAGGTTCCTGAGCGGGCCGAAGGCCCGACGAACTGATCGTCAGGCCCTCGTGATGGGACCGCGGCCGTCAGCCCGCGGCTTTCTTCACGAGGTCGGCGATTCGCGCCTCGACGCCGGCGGTCAGCTTCGTCACCGCGAAGGCGACCGGCCACATCTCGCCATCGTCGACCCTCGCGTCGGGCTGGAACCCGAAGGTCGAGTACCGCAGCTTGAACTTCGAGGCGGGCTGGAAGAAGCAGATGACCTTGCCGTCCTTGGCGTAGGCGGGCATCCCGTAGTACGTCCGCGGCACGAAGTCCGGCGCGCTGTCCGTGACGAGCGCGTGGATCCGCTCGGCCATGGTGCGATCGGGCTCCGGCATCTCGGCGATCTTCGCCCGCACTTCCTGCTCGCCTTCGGTCCGCTCGTTGCCCGGGTCTCGGCGCGATGCCGCCTTTCGCTCCCGGGCGCTCTCCTGCATCGCGGCTCGCTCCCCGTCCGTCCAGACGTTGGGAGCCTTGCGGGCCCTGCTCGTGCGGTTGCTGGTGGCCTTCGTGTCAGGCATTCGATGGTTCCTTTCGGGTTGTCAGGCCGTCGCCGCCGCGGCGGTCTTCCGCTGGAGGACTCGGATCGCGTTGCCGAACGGGTCGCGGAGGCCTATGTCGGTGCCGTAGAAGTGGTCGGTCGGCTCCTGGGTGAAGTCAGTGACGCCTCGCTCCTGGAGGGTTGCGTACAGGGCTCGCGCGTCTTCGGTGTGGAAGACGAGGCCGCCCAGCGCGCCCTTCGTGATCAGCTCGCGGAGCTGTTCAGCGGTAGCTTCGTCGTGGAGGGGCGGGCCTGGCTGCTCGAGAGAGATCTCGACGTCGGGTTGGCCGGGGACGCGCACGGTCAGCCAGCGGTACGAGCCCTGCGTGAAGTCCGAGCCGACCTCGAGTCCGAGCTTGTTGACGTAGAAGTCGAGAGCCTCCTCCTTGTCGAGGACATAGATCGAGGCGACGTTGAGCTTGGTGAGCATCGGTCGTGTTCTCCTCTGCGCGTGTCGATGTGGACGATGATCACGTTAGGGAGCCGCCGCCGCGTTGGCTTCTCCAAAACTGCTGGATCGCGTCGCACGGTTCGTTCGGGTCGCTGCGCCCGCCGCGACCCGCGGTCGCATGGCCCACATCTGGACGCAATTGGGCGCGACCATCGGCCCATGTCCCTCGCGATAGCTCGACGGCGTCTCGCCGATGATCTCGCGGAATGTCCGGCTGAAGGTCCCCAGGCTCATGAAGCCGACGTCGAAGCAGATGTCGGTGATGCTGCGGTCGGTCTCGCGCAGGAGGAACATCGAGCGCTCCACCCGCCGCCGTTGCAGGTACCGGTGCGGGGTCTCCCCGAAGACATTGCGGAAGCTGCGGATGAAGTGCGCCTCGGACATGTGGGCGACAGCCGCCACGGCGCGGACGTCGAGCGGCTCGGCGTAGGCGCGGTCCATCGCGTCGCGGGCGCGAAGGAGGCGTCGGTGCCGATCCTCGACGTCGCGACTCACGGTACAACGCTACGCCACCGCAGGCGCTCGGGCATTGGCGCGCCCGACAGGAGGTTCCAGGTCGATTTGGATGCGAGCCGCGGGCGGGAAGCCGCGGCGGCGTATCCTCGCGGTCATGAGCCAGCGGCCGGTCGCCTCCAAGGACGAGTACCCCATGGTCCCAGGCCCGGCGACCCGCCTGACAGGCAGGGCTCTCGGGATCGACATCGGCGGTACCGGGATCAAAGCCGCGATCGTCGATCTCGCTACGGGTCGACTCGTCACCGAGCGGGTCCGTGAGCTGACACCACGGCCGACCACCCCCAAGGCCGTCATGGACGTCGTCGCGAGCGTGGTGCAGTCGCTCCAAGCCACCGGCAAGCTGACACCAGACATGCCGGGCGGGGCGGGATTCCCGTCGGTCATCCGGGCCGGTCGGGCGATGACGGCGACCCATGGCGATGCGTCCTGGATCGGAGTGGACATCCAACAGATGCTCAGCGAGCGACTGGACCGCAAGATGGCGGTCCTCAATGACGCCGATGCGGCCGGGGTGGCGGAGATCGCCTACGGGGCCGGCAAAGGGCAGCACGGCGTCGTCCTGCTGCTCGACCTTGGGACCGGCATCGGCTCCGCGCTGTTCACGAACGGGCAGCTCGTACCGAACATGCAATTGGGACACGTGGAGTTCCGGGGTGGCGACGCGGAAGCACGTTTGTCGCCGGCGGCCCGCAAGCAGCGCAAGGTCGGTTGGAAGCCATGGGCCGTCGAGTTCAATCAGCTGCTTGGACGATATGAAGATTACGTCTGGCCGGACCTCATCATCATCGGCGGAGGGCTGGCCAAGGACTTCCCAAAGTTCGAGCAGTTCCTCAATACGAAGGCTCGGCTCCTGGTCGCCGCGGCGGGTACGACCGCCGGCATCGTCGGCGCCGCCCGGGTTGGTGGGAATGCGGCTCAGAACGTAGGCGCCAGTGGGGGCGGCCGCGCAGCCAAAGGTAGGTACTCGAGCACCGCGGCACTAAGCGATTGACCTGAGATCAAGCGGCGTCGTTCAGCGCTTTAGCTGATGATCGTCGTGACGATCAATCCGATTGCGGCCACGCCCATGACGATCGCGGTGGCCCAACCGACGACGTTGAGCTACCGACCCGTTGGTGCGTTCTCCCATGATCCTCCGATTGTTCCCGGCAGATCGCCTGTTACAGAAAGGGTTGCGATGGCGGCGTCGATCCAAGAGGGGAGCGGTGGGCTCGAGAGTCCGGCGGATCGAGCCCCGATCGTCAGCCGAAGCGCTGAGCGAACGCGAGCGCGGTGTCGGCGACCTCGCGCCAACCCGAGTCGATGACAAGGGCGTGGCCGCGGTTCGGCATCGAAGCGATCTCGGTCACCCCTTCGTTGCGCGCCTGGCGCACGCTTGTCACCTACTCGGCAGAGCCAGGCTCTCCCTCCGAGGCGGCGCTCCGCGAACTCGCCGGATGGAGCGCCACGCGCGACGCGCCTCGAGTCGAGCGTCGTCCTCGACGCGCGTCGCGATCTGAAGAAGGATTCGTGGGCTTTTCAGCTTATCCAGACCGTAGCGTGCTTCGGGCAGCGCCACGCTGCGTCGACGACCTTTGGCTGACCGTCGTCATCGGTGGGGCACGAGCCGCCGACGAAGGCAGGGCTCAGTGTCACTGCGCGCGCAGAATGACGCTTTCCGCCGTTCTGGGCACCATATGCGAGTGACATCTCGACTTCCGGCTCTCGGCCCTCGCGGTGAGGGCTGGGTCGCCGCCCAGCTCGTCCTGTTCGCGGTCCTCGCCGTTGCCGGCCTGCGAGACCTCGGAAGTCGCCTGCCGGGCGAGGGGTCGGGATGGTTCGTCACATCGGTCGGCTTCGCCGCCATCGCCCTCGGTGCGGTCGTGGCCGGGCGCGGTGTGTGGGACCTGCGGGCCAGCCTGAGCCCGTTTCCGCGACCGCTCGCTGGTGCCCCGCTCGTCGACACCGGGGCATATCGGCTGATCCGCCACCCGATCTACAGCGGGCTCGTCGTGGCAGCCCTGGGCTGGGGACTCGTGACCTGGTCAGGTCTCGCGATCGCGGTGGCCGGGCTCCTCTTCCTGTTGTTCGCCGGGAAGTCGAGGCGCGAGGAGGCGTGGCTGGCCGAGGTCCATCCAGGCTATCGCGCGTACCAGCGACGCACGAAGCGGCTCATCCCGTGGCTGTACTAGGCGCGACCCCGCGCATCGGACGTTGACCGTCGGGGCAGATCTGGGGATCTTCGCCGTCTGCGTCGGCGCCGGGCTCATCGGCGCCCTCGCGGGCGTCGGCGGCGGGATCATCGTCGTGCCAGCCCTCACGATCGTGTTCGGGGTCGATGTCCGCCTGGCGATCGGAGCGAGCATCGTGAGTGTGATCGCGACGAGTTCCGGAGCGGCCGCCGCCTACGTGCGCGACGGCATGACCGACATGCGCGTGGGGATGTTCCTGGAACTCGCGACGACGAGCGGCGCCATCGCCGGCGCCCTGCTCGCGGCGGTGGTTGCGCCGGCGGCGCTCCTGGTCCTTCTCGGGATCGTGCTTCTGGGGTCCGCCGTCCAGCAGGTCCTCAGGCTCGGCGAGGAGGTGCCGCCATTTGTTGAGCCGACAGGATTCGCCGCGAGCCTCCACCTGGCTGGCAGCTATCCGGACAGGGCGCTCGGCCACGACGTCCGTTACGCGGCGCAGCGGATCCCGGTGGGCTTCGTCCTGATGGGATTTGCCGGCCTCGTTTCGGGCCTCCTCGGCATCGGCTCAGGGGCGCTCAAGGTGCTGGCGATGGACGGCGCCATGCGCCTGCCGATGAAGGTCAGCTCCGCGACGAGCAACTTCATGATCGGCGTGACCGCCGCAGCGTCGGCCGGCATCTACCTCGGTCGCGGCGACGTCGATCCGCGCGTCGCGGCCCCGGTCGCCCTGGGCGTTCTGGTCGGAGCGACGATCGGGGCCCGGCTCCTGCCCCGGCTCTCGAACCGCCGGGTGCGCCTCATCTTCTTGCCCGTGCTCGTCGCCATCGGGCTCGAGACGCTTGCGCGCGGGTTCGGAGTGGGGCTATGACCCCCGAGCGCTTCCGCGCGATGGTGAGTGCGGTTCTGATCGTCGGCGTCGTGACGAGTGCGATCCTCATCGCGATCGGGTTCGCGGCGTCGCTCGCCGTGGGCTGGGAGGGATCCCTCCGCGGTCTGCCGGCGACGACCCTGGCGCCCACAGATTTCTCGGCCGTGGTCAGCGGGCTCTTCGAACTCCGACCGATCGCCCTCGCACAGGCAGGCCTCCTGGTCCTGATCGCGACCCCGGTCGTCCGGGTGCTGGCGTCGGTCGTCGGGTTCGCGCTCGAAGGCGATCGGCTCTATGCCGCCATCACCCTCGCGGTCCTGGCGATCCTGCTCGTGAGCCTGTTCGGGCTGCGCTAACCCAGTCAGGAGGCCGGCAGCGGTGCCGGCCGGCCCGGACTCGACCGGTGGCGGACGACGAGGACGACTCCGGCAGCGACGATCACGAGCGCCGAGACGATCATCGCCGTCGGTACGCCGAAGAAGGTCCAGTTGTCGACGCGCAGCGGCTCGAGCACGAAGCGAGTGGTGGCGTACCACATGAAGAAGATCAGAGCGATGTCGCCAGGTCGGAGCCGCGTACCGTACCTACGGGCGAGCCAGAGGAGCAGAGCCGCCCCGACGAGACCCGAGATCGACTCATAGAGGAACAGCGGCTGGAAGTGCTGGCCGAGCGTCGCCAGCGGGTCCGACCCGGCCGGACAGGCGTACGCGGCGACCCGGTCCTGGCACTGGATGGCGATCCCCCAGGGCGCGGTCGTCGGAGGTCCGTACAACTCCTGGTTGGCGAAGTTGCCCCACCGGGCGATGCCCTGCATGACGAGCAACCCTGGGGCGATGATGTCCGCCCAGGTCCAGAACGGCAGCTTCCGATAGCGGGTGTAGAGGATCGTCGCCAGGAGCCCGGCTGCGATCCCGCCGTAGACCCCCAGCCCTGAGTACGGGGGCAGGAAGATCTTCGTGAGGTCGTCCTTGTAGAGGGCCCACTGGTCGAAGACGTGGTACGCCCGACCACCGATGAGCGCGGCGATCGCGACCACGATCATCCCGTTGGCGAGGTAGCGCGTGCTCTCCCCACGCCGTCGCGCCTCGCGCTCGATCACCCAGTAGGCGCCGGCCAGGCCGATCGCATAGGCGATCCCATACCAGTGGATGGCGAGGGGTCCGATCTGGAGGGCGATCGACGAGGGTGTGAAGTCGATCACGGCTCCAGTCTGCCAGAGTCGACCCCGAGCAGGGCGAGCGCTGCGCGGTCATCCGACCGGCGGGTCGATGCCGATGGAGGTCGTTCGGGCCGGAGAATCCCAGGAGATCCGCGTCGCCCGGGTCAGCGACCTACCGTCGTGATCAGGGCGCGCTGCGTTCATAAATGGCGACGTGCCACAGGCGCTGATGATCGCG
>DAIOXD010000015.1:0-15329 GCA_036758145.1 Candidatus Limnocylindrales bacterium | reverse complement strand
CATCCCGTCGGATCGGACCCGCGGCTCTCGTCATTCCCGACCACCGCCACTCGCTCGAAACCCTGGAGTCTCCAGTGACCGCCACCCTCGATCCCCAATTGAAGAACGGCACGAGCCGCCTGTCGCAGCGGCCGGTCGTCGTTGGGACGACGATCCCGGCGCAGATCGCCGTGCCGGCGCTCCTCATCGAGGACGTCAGCAAGCGGTTCGTGGTCGGCCGGAAGAAGAAGCCGGTGACGGCGATCTCGCACGTGTCGATGCGCCTCGAGCGCGGCGACATCCACGGGATCCTGGGCGCCAACGGCTCGGGCAAGTCGACGCTGATCCGGCTTGTCTGCGGCCTCCTGACCCTCGATGAGGGACGGGTCGAGGTCTTCGGCCACGACATCGTCCGCGAGGAGATGGCGGTCAAGCGACTGATCAACCGGGTCAGCGTGGATGCGGCCTTCTTCAAGAAGCTCAGCCCGATGGAGAACCTCCTCTTCGCGGCTCGCCTGTACGGCCTCGATGGCAAGACGGCGAAGCGCGATGTGGTGACGATCCTGGCCCGGCTGGGCATCTCGGAGAAGCGCCTGGACCGACCGGTCGAGCAGATGAGCCGGGGGATGCAGCAGAAGGTCGCCATCGCGCGAGCCCTGCTGACGAGCCCGTCGCTGCTTCTTCTCGATGAGCCGACGACCGGACTCGATCCGCGTTCGAAGCTCGACGTCCAGTCCTTCATCGAAGAGCTCCGCGCGACCCACGACGCGACCATCGTCCTGACCACCCACGACCTGGCCGAGGCAGAACGCCTGTGTGGCCGGATCACGATCCTCAACGACGCCCGGGTCGTCGCCGAGGACAGCCCGGAGGGCCTCAAGGCCCTCGTCACCAGCGACACCGGTCGACCGACGACCCTCGAAGACGTGTTCATGACCTATACCGGCCGCTCGCTCGACGACGACGTCGAGGACGAGAACGCCGAGAACGATGAAAGGAGGTGATAACGATGTTGTTCACACCCGAGCTGCACGGGCAGCTGGCACGGGAGCGGATCGAGCGAGAGATCGCAACGGCCGAGCTCCTGCGTCGGACCCGCCAGCCATCCATGTCCTTCCGCCAGGCGGTCGGCCACCGATTCATCCGGATCGGTGCCCGTCTCGCGGCGGAGCCCGCATTCGAGTCGGTCCGGTCCCGCTGAGGGGCCGGGCCGACTCCCCCACCTGGAGATCACGACCGTGACCATCGTCGCCCATGAGCTGAAGGCTTCTTACGCCTTCATCGAGCGCAACTTCAACCTGACCCGCCGGTACTGGGGCTGGGAGATCGCCTTCCTGGTCTATTCCGTCGCGGGCGCGCTGTCGATCTCGCTCATCGGTGCGTCGCAGGGCAACGCGACGTTGCTGCTGTCGTTGATGATCGGCGCGATCTTCTGGAACTACCTGTCGGTCGTCTTCTCCTGGATCGCCGAGACCATCACGGTCGAGCGCTGGGAGGGCACCCTCGAATACACGATGATGGCACCGATCCAGCGCTGGTCGCAGCTGCTCGGGTCAGTGGCCTACGCGATGGTGTATGGCCTCGTCCACACCTCGGTCATCTTCGTCGCGCTCTTCCTCTTCTTCCCGCAGCTCGACCTGACGGGCGCCAACCCGACCACGGTCATCGCCTTCATGCTGCTCGGATCGTTCAGCTTCGTGGGGATCGGGATGATCGCCGCGATCCTGCCGCTCCTCTACGTCGAGCGCGGCGCGCAGATGACCTTCGTCATCCAGTCGTGCCTGCTGCTCGTCAGCGGCGTCTACTACTCGATCGACATCCTGCCGCCCTGGATGCAGGTGCTCTCGCACCTGTCGCCGGCCACCTACGTCCTCGAGGGCGTGCGTGCCGGGCTGATCAAGGGCACGCCGGTCAGCGAGTTGACCGGCCTCGTCTGGCCGCTCATCGTCATGGGCGTGGTCCTCATCCCCTTCGGGTTGTGGGCGTTCGGTCGGGCCGAGCGCTACGCCAAGCGCACCGGCAAGCTGAAGCGGGTCGGCTGAGATGTCGCCCGAACCGGCGGTCCCGACCGCCCTCGACGCGCTCGGCTGGGACGCCGGCTGGGCCGAGGCATTCGCGCCGTTCGCGGCCGATGGCCTCCGGCCGGCGCGGGTCGTGGCGGTCCACCGCGAGACCTCGATCGTGCGCGATGCCGGCGGCGATCGCCCGGCCGGGGTCTCGGGCGCGTTCCGGTTCGCGGCCCTTGCCCATGCCGATTTCCCGACCGTGGGCGACTGGGTCGCGCTCGACGCCGATGACGTCATCGCCGCGATCGTGCCCCGCCGCAGCGTCTTCAAGCGCGTGGCCGCGGATGCCAGCCGGCGCGGCAACCGGCTCGACGACGAGCAGGTGATGGCCTCGAACGTCGACGTCGCCCTCCTCGTCGCGGGACTCGACAACGACTTCAACCTGCGCCGCATCGAACGCTATCTCGCGGTCGCCGCCGCGAGCGGGATCCGGCCGGTCGTCGTCCTCAACAAGGCCGACCTCGCCGTCGACGTCGACGGCCGGCTCGTCGCGGTCGACGCGGTCGCGCCCGGTGTCGCGACGGTCGCGGTCTCGGCCCGGACCGGGCTGGGCCTCGACGAGCTGCGGCGGCATCTCCTGCCCGGGACCACGGCGGCCATCCTCGGCTCGTCGGGCGTCGGCAAGTCGACCCTTGTCAACGCCCTCCTCGGCGAGGACCGCCAGGCCACCGCCGAGGTTCGTGTCTCCGATTCGCGCGGACGCCACACCACGACCCACCGCGAGCTGTTCGAGCTCCCCGGTGGCGCGCTGCTGGTCGATACGCCGGGGATCCGCGCGCTCGAGGTCCTCGGTGCCGAGGAGGGTGTCGAGGCCGCCTTCGACGATGTCGCCGACATCGCCGCCGCCTGCCGGTTCAGCGATTGTCGCCACGAGGGAGAGCCCGGTTGCGCGATCCGGGCCGCGCTGGCCGATGGCACGCTCAGCGAGGAGCGCCTGGCCAGCCACCGGAAGCTGGAACGCGAACTCGCCCGAACCGCCCGTGAGGGCGATCCGCGGGCACGGGCCGAGCACCGCCGGACCTGGCGGATCATCCAGAAGAGCGTCGACGAGCACATGCACCGCAAATACGGGGGAGATCGATGACCACCACCGGCCGCATCCGCCGCCTGACCCTGGAGCACCCGCCGGCGATCCCCGGGCTCGAGGCTCGCTTCTTCGCCGATGCGTCCGACTACGCTCGGCTGTCCGAGTTGACCGTGGCCGCCAACGAGTTCGACGAGATCCCATACCTGCCCTCGGCCGCGGATCTCAAGGTGGAGATGGAGGCCGCGGAGGGTCTCGATCCGGTCGATGACGTCGTCTTCGTCGAGGTCGACGGCCGCCTGATCGCCGCGACCGGGCTCCAGCGCGTGGTCCGCGACGACGTCCCGACCTACGACATCTGGGGGATGGTCGGTCCGGGTCATCGCCGACTGGGGCTCGGCACGGCGTTGATGGGCTGGACCCTCGAGCGCGCCCGGGTCCGGGCCGCCCATCAGGATGCTGGGTCATCGGTCCTCCTCGGGTCGTTCGCCGAGGACACGGAGACCGGCCATCGCGCCCTCCTCGCGTCGGTCGGGTTCGAGCCGGTCCGTCACTTCTTCCTGATGCGCCGGGTCGGGCTCGACGACATCCCCGATGCGCCACTGCCCGACGGCGTCGAGATCCGGCCGGTCCGCGAGGACCAATGGCGAACGATCCTCGAAGCCGAAAATGAGGCGTTCCGCGACCACTGGGGTCGCCGCGAGATGGGCGAGAGCGCCTACCGCGCCACCTTTGGTCGGACCGGCCTCGACACGAGCCTGTGGGTCGTCGCCTGGGACGGTGACGAGGTGGCCGGCGTCGTCCAGAATTGGATCTGGGCGCTCGAGAATGAACGGCTCGGGGTCAAGCGCGGCTGGCTGGAGCACATCAGCGTTCGACGGCCGTGGCGCCGGCGCGGGCTCGGCCGGGCGATCACCGCGGCCTCGCTGGTCAAGCTCCGCGAAGCGGGGCTGGACGAGGCGATGCTCGGCGTCGATTCGGAGAACCCGAACGGTGCCCTTGGCCTGTACGAGGGCCTCGGCTTCGAGGTCCAGAGCCCCGCGGCGGCGTACCGCCGCCCGCTCGAGCGCTGACCAGCCTCACGCGAACAGCCGTCCACCATCGCGGACGAGCTCCATCCAGGCCCGCTCGCGCCGGATCGTCGTCGCCGGGCCGTGGCCGGGAAAGACGCCGATCGGATCGTCGAGACCAGCCAGCCGAGCGATCGACTCGGCCATGAGCGCCGGATCGCCGCCCGGCAGGTCCACCCGGCCCCAGCCGCCCGCAAACAGGGTGTCGCCGCTGAAGAGCAGGCCCTCGTCCTCGGCCATCAGGCAGACCGAACCTTCCGTGTGGCCGGGCGTGTGGAGGACGCGCAGCCGGATCGCGCCGAACCGGATCAGGCCGCCCTCGGCCAACTCCACGGCCGGCACCGATGGCGGGATCTCGAATGGGGCGAAGAGCGGCTGCGGATCGGTCAGCCGATGCCGATCGAGCGGGTGGACGGCGATCTCGGCGCCGGTCTGGCCGGCGACCGCGGCGTTATCCCCGATGTGATCCCAATGCCCGTGGGTCGAGACGATCAGCTTGAGTGTCCAGCCGCGGGCTGCCAGTTCATCGCCGATCCAGGCCAGGCTCGGCGTGGCCGTGTCGATCGCGATCGCCTCGCGCGAGCGACCATCGGCGAGGATGTGGACGTTGGTGGCGACGGGTCCGACGACCCGCGAGAGGCGTTCCATCGCCCCTGGCTACGCGGTTCGCGTCGATCGCAGCACGTCCAGGACGCGCGGATCGATCCATCCCGGTGCTGCGGTCCGGGCCTCGAGGTTTTCGACGTCCAGCCAGTCATCGAGGGCTCGTTGCCATTCCGTATTCCAGTTCGAGGGGAGTGGGCGTGGCTCGCCGACGAACGGGCGTGAAGGCTCGTCGGCGAGCGTCCCGCCGACCATCGGAACGAAGACCCGCTCGAATCGGCCGCCTGGCCCACCGCCCACCGCCGTCAGCACCGTCCGGATCTCGTCCGCGATCGCTTCGTCGATCGGTCGCAGGGTCGCGCGGTCGGGTGGCTCGTAATACAGTCGCTGCAGGTCGAGCAACCGGCCGAGTTCGCCGACCGGATCGTCGTGATGGTCCACGCGCAGGTCGATCCAACGGTCGTTCCCACCACCGAATCCGCCGCCCTCGCGAACGACGAGAAGCGCTGCCGACTCGCGGCCGCGCCGATCACCACCGGCAGCATCGGCGGAAGCGAGACAGGCAACGAGAAGCTCCGGGAACAGCGTGCCCCCGCCAAGGAACGTGTCCGCCAGTCCATCGACGACGGCCGCCCCGGCGAGGATGTTGCCCTGTGCGGCGAAGCCATCGCCGAGCCGGCCACCGGCCCAGGCGAAACAGTTGCCGCCGGTATGCGTCGCCGAGCCACCGCCGGCGTCGACGACCCCGATCTGACGGTCCGCACTGCGAGCGTCGGCGGCCACCAGCCGCGCCATGACAACGTCGGCGGGCGATCCTTTGGCAAGGAGTCGGAGCCCTGCCGGTCCATCGGCGACGTTGGCGGCCGATTGCGTCGCGATCGCCCCGACCCCGGCCAGCGCCCATGGCACGACGGCTCCGACCGCCAGAAATTTCGATTGCACGGCGACGCCCAGATCGCCGGTCGCCCGATCAAGGGCAACGATCGAGTAGGTCACGCCGGCAACTTGGTCGCTGCGCTCACGAAATCACGCCTCGAGCTTCGCTCGCATACAGTCGAAGGTCTGCCCGATCATCTTGTTCGCGGTCCCCTCGATCAGGCGCGCGCCGACGCTGGCGAGCGTTCCGGACAGGTTGACATCGGCGGTCCAGTCCATGACGGTCGACGCCTCGGGACCGTCCGACAGACGCATCTCGGCCGTGGCATCGACGGCGCTGCCGGGCGCCTGGCCATGGGCCTTGATCAGCGCCCGATCGGGCGGCTCCTGCTCGGCGAAGGTCATGTCGACATTGAACCGCGCGCTGATGAAGCCGATGCCGACCTTGGCCGTGGCCTTGAAATGGGTGGCGTCGATCACCTCGACCTTCTCGACACCGGGACCGCATTGGCCGACTTGTTGCGGGTCGATCACGAAGGCCCAGACCTTCTCGCGGGACGCCTTGATCGGAACGGAGCCTTCGAAATGCATGCGGGTCCTCCAGCGACGTCGGCAGGGGGCGCGGCAGTGTCGGTCAGTCGGTCGATGATACCGAGGCGGGAACGTAGGCCGTGGGTTCGCGGATGAAGCTCGTCCGACAACCCATCGAACAGAACGCGTAGACGATGCCATCGTGCTCGGCCAGGTGCCGGGCATGGGCGCGATCCACGGTCATGCCGCAGACCGGGTCGAGCAGGACGATGTCGTCCACGACGGGCCCGATCTCGGGCATCGCGGCGCCGCCCGCAAGGGTCGCGGGCCCGGGCGAGGCCACGAACGCCGCGGTACCGCGCCGGACCTGGACGAGCTCGGCGAGGATGGACAGGGCGACCTCCTCGGCCGTCTCCCCGCCGAGGTCGAGACCGGCCGGCGCGCGCAAGGCGGCGAGGCGCTCCTCGGGGATCCCCCCTTCGTCGCGGAGCCAGGCCCGGACGACGGCGGCCCGCGTCGGCGAGGCGACCAGACCGACGTAGGAGGCGTCCCTGGCGAGCGCCGCGGCCAGTGCTTCCTCGTCCCAGACTCCCTGCGTGGCGACCACCACGGCCGGCGCGCTGCCGGGATCGAGCCCGGCGATGTCGGTCCCGGCGACCACGCGTTCCGCGCCCGGGAAGGCGTCGGGGTCGGCGATCGGATCGAAGATCGAGACGCGCCAGCCGGCGGCCGAGCCGAGCGTGACCAGCGCGCCGGCGATCGGCGTCGTTCCGGCCACCCAGAGGACCGGTGCAGGCAGATGCGGTTCCACGTAGATCTCCAGCGTGCCCCCCGAATGACAGGTCATCACGAGCTCGACCACGCCGTCGCCGCGCCGTCCCTCGGCCGGCGTGTCCTTCGACAGCCGGAGCAGGCGCGGCTGACCGTCGACGAGCGAGCGGAGCGCCTCACGCACGACGACCGGCTGGGCGCAGCTGCCGCCGACCCAGCCTTCGATCGTACCGTCCGGGTGGACGATCCCCGATGCCCCCGGTCGCGCCGATGTCGGCCGCTTCACGGCAACGACCGTGGCGACCGCGAACGGCCGGCCCGCCGTCTCCAGCTCGGCCGCCCGCGCGAAGACCGAGTGCGAGGTCATGACCCCGACGTGATCCCGTTCTCGTTGAGGATCGCCCAGACCTTCTGGGGCGTGATCGGGATGTCGATGTTGCGGACGCCGAGATGCCACAGGGCATCGACGACCGCGTTGGCGATCGCCGGCGGGGCGCCGACGGTCGCCGATTCGCCGACGCCCTTGGCGCCGATCGGGTGATGCGGCGACGGCGTGGTGGTCTTGCCCGTTTCCCAGGCCGGGCTCTCCACGGCGGTCGGGACGAGATAGTCCATGAACGTGCCGGCCATGTTGTTGCCG
Organism: Candidatus Limnocylindrales bacterium; assembly: GCA_036758145.1. Lineage (GTDB taxonomy): Bacteria > Chloroflexota > Limnocylindria > Limnocylindrales > CSP1-4 > SPCO01. Next base: position 7,769 of record DAIOXD010000015.1, on the reverse strand, counting down.
AGCTCGTCGTAGGTGATCTCCTCGTAGAGCGCGGGCGCGAGGCCCATGTTGAGCCCGCCATGGATCTGGCCGTCGACGATCATGGGGTTGATGATGTTGCCGCAGTCATCGATCGCCACGAAGCGGCGGATGTTGACCCGACCCGTCCCCTTGTCGATATCGACGACGCAGATGTAGCTGCCGAACGGGAAGGTCAGGTTCGGCGGATCGTAGTAGTCGACCGCCTCGAGGCCGGCCTCCATCCCGGCGGGATGGTTGGTGTAGGCCGCGAAGGCGATCTCCTGGATGGTCTTGAACCGGTCCGGGGAGCCCTTGACGCTGAACTTGCCGGGCTCCCACTCGAGGTCGTCCTCGTTGGCTTCGAGCAGGTGGGCGGCGAGCTTGCGGGCCTTGGCCTGGATCTTGCGCGCCGCGATCGCGGTGGCGGCGCCGGCGACCGGCGTGGAGCGTGACGCATACGTCCCGAGGCCATAGGGCGCGGTGTCGGTGTCGCCGTACTCGATCTTGATGTCCCCGACGGGGAAACCGAGTTCCTCGGCGATGATCTGGGCGAACGTCGTCTCGTGCCCCTGGCCCTGCGACTGGACGCCGATCCGGGCGATGACCTTGCCGGTCGGGTGGACCCTGATCTCGCACGAATCGAACATCTTGATGCCGAGGATGTCGAAGTCGTGCGAGGGGCCGGCGCCCACGATCTCGGTGAACGAGCTGATACCGATGCCCATGAGCTCGCCCTTCGCCCGCTTCTCCAGCTGCTCTTTGCGGAGGCCGGCGTAATCGATCATGTCCATCGCCTTCTGGAGGGCGACCCCGTAGTTGCCGGAGTCGTACGACCAGCCGGTCGGTGTCTTGTACGGGAACTGTTCGGGCTGGATGAAGTTCTCCATCCGGAGCTGGGCCGGGTCCTTGCCGATGTCGTGGGCGAGGATGTCGACCATCCGCTCGATGGCGTGGACGGCCTCGGTCACCCGGAACGAGCAACGGTAGGCGACGCCGCCGGGCGGCTTGTTGGTGTAGACCCCGTCGACCTCGACGAACGCGTCGGGGAAGTCGTACGAACCCGTGATGACGTTGAAGAGCCCGGCCGGGAACTTCGAGGGATCGGCCGCGGCATCCGTGTAGCCGTGGTCGGCGATCGTCTTGACCTTCAGGCCCGTGATCTTGCCGTCCTTGGTCGCCGCCATCTGGGCGTGGATGTGGTAGTCGCGGGCGAACGAATCGGCCTGCAGGTTCTCCGAGCGATCCTCGATCCATTTGACCGGCTTGCCGACCGTGAGCGAGGCGACGACCGCGAGCACGTACCCCGGGTAGACCGGGACCTTGCCGCCGAACCCGCCGCCGATGTCGTGGGTCTTGACCCGGATGTTCTGCTCCGGAAGGCCGGAGACGAGGGCGAGGACCGTGCGGATGGCGTGCGGTGCCTGGCTCGTCATGTGCAGCGTCAGCTGACCGCGGACCGCGTCCCAGTCCGCGACGCAGCCGCACGTCTCGATCGAGGCGACGTGGATGCGCGGGATATAGATGTCCTGCTCGACGGTCACCTCGGCGGCCGCGATGGCGGCATCGGCCGCGGCCCGATCGCCGGATTCCCAGTGCCAGATGTGGTTGTTCTGCTTCTCCGGGCCGCGGTCCGGCCGCAGGACGAAGGCGCCATCCTCGAGCGACTTGTGCGGATCGACGATGACGGGCAGCGGCTCGTAGTCGACCATCACGGCCGCGACACCGTCGGCGGCGATGTACTTGGTCGTGGCGACGACCGCCGCCACCTCCTGTGCCTGGTACATGACCGTGTCGGTGGGCAGGACCATCTGCTTGTCGCCGGCCAGGGTCGGCATCCAGTGCAGACCGGCCTTCTCGAGGTCGGCGCCGGTGATCACGGCGAGGACGCCCGGGATCTTGAGCGCCTCGGTCGCGTCGATGCCCTTGATCGTCGCGTGCGCATACGGGCTGCGGACGATGTCGAGCCAGAGCTGGCCCGGCAGGTTGACGTCGTCGATGTACTCGCCGCGGCCGCGGATGAAGCGCGGATCTTCCTTGCGCTTGACCGAGTGGCCCATGCCACCGATCTCGGCGCTCGTGCGGGGTTCGGTCTCGGTCGTCATCTCGTCACTCCCCGCTCAACCAGCCGCGACCGGCGTCGCACCGGCAGTCTGGGTCTCGGCAGCCGCGGCCATCTCGCCGGCCGCCTGCTGGATCGCCTTGACGATGTTCACGTAGCCGGTGCAGCGGCACAGGTTGCCGCTGATCCCGACCCGGATCTCCTCCTCGTTCGGGTCCGGGTTGTCAGCGAGGAGCCAGGCCGCCTGCATGATCATCCCGGGGGTGCAGAAGCCGCACTGCAGGCCGTGCTGATCCCAGAACGCCTGTTGAAGAGGATGGAGGGTCGGCTCGCTGGCCATCCCCTCGATGGTCTTGATCTCGCGGCCGTCGACCTGGACGGCCAGCATCGTGCAGGATTTGGCGCTCTCACCATCGACATGGACGGTGCACGCGCCACAGTTGCTCGTGTCGCAGCCGACGTGCGTGCCGGTCAGCCCGAGGGAATCGCGCAGGAAATGGACGAGGAGGAGACGAGGCTCGACGTCTGCTTCATGAGCCTCGCCGTTGACGGTGATGCTGACGTGTTGGGTGCTCATCGTGGCGGGCCTCCTACGCGTACGCGAGCGCGCGTTCGGTGGCTCGGCGGAGCGCCCTGAGGGTCAACTCCGCGGCCATCGCCCGCTTGTATTCGACGGGACCCCGGACATCGCCCGCGGGTCGGCTTTGCGCCGCAGCCGCGGCGCCGGCCTTGCGGAAGACTTCGTCCGATGGTTTGGCGCCCGCCAGGACCGCCTCGGCGTCGGTCGCCGCGAAGGGCGCCTCGGCGACTCCGGTCAGGCCGATCCCGGCCCGTTCGATCGCGCCGGAGGCGTCGAGCTTCACGACGGCGGCGACGCCGACCGTGGCGAAATCGCCGACCTTGCGCTCGAGCTTCTCGTAGGCCCCGCCGGTGCCGCGCGTCCGACGTGGGATGCGGATCTCGGTCAGGACCTCGGTCGGCTCGATGGCGGTCTGGAAGGTATCGATGAAGAAGTCACGGGCCGCGATCGTCCGCTCACCACCCTGACCCCGGCAGACGATGGTCGCCCTCGCGGCGATGAGGACGGCCGGCCAGTCCGAGGCCGGGTCCGCATGCGCCACGGAACCGCCGATCGTCCCCCAGTTGCGGACCTGCGGGTCACCGATGTTCGCCGTCACGTCACCGAAAAGGAAGTACGTCTCGCGGACCACCTGCGCCTCGTGGATCTGTCGGTGGGTGGCGCGCGCGCCGATGACCAGAAAGTCGTCGGTCTCCCGGATGCCGTCGAGTCCTGAGACGTCGCGCAGGTCCACCAGGAGCGCCGGCTGCGCCAGGCGCAGCTTGATGAGCGGGATGAGGCTGTAGCCACCCGACAGCAGCTTTGCCTCGCCCTCGCGGTCCTTGAGGATCTGCAACGTCTCGTCAAGGTTCCCTGGACGGACGTAGTCGAACTGGCCGGGAATCATCGCGCTGGATCCTCCTCCCCGCTCGAAGCGGGGGCGATAGTCGGCCCATCCGGCTCGGATGAGCACGAAACGGTGGCGACGAACACGGGCCCTGGTCGCGGTCTGTCCTCTGGCCTCGACGAAAGGTCCGGGACTCGGAGATGCGGTGCCGACGAGTATCCGTCCGGGGTCGTTCACCCGTCAACGGCATTCCCCGTTGGATACGGTGCGCGGACCCGCTCGGTTTCGGGGGCGATCCAGCTCAGGCGGCCTCGCGACGACCCAGCCGATAGCTCCACCGTCCCAGTGCCTCGACGAGCTCGACGAGCGAGGCGCGAAGCTCCGGGTCGGTCAGGTTGCCTTCGTCGTCGAAGTGCGACGCGGCCGAGCTGATGAGCAATTCCGGTTGCGGCATCACGCAGGCGCCGGTGAACACGAAGGTCTCGCGCAGCTGCGCCTGCGCACGGGCCGTCGAACCCAGTCCTGGGCTCGCCCCCACCACCGCGACCGGCTTGTCCTTGAGCGGACTCGTGACCCGTGGGCGCGACGCCCAGTCGAGCGCGTTCTTGAGAACTCCCGGGATGCCGTGGTTGTATTCCGGCGTCGCGACGAGCATCGCGTCGGCCTGCCCGATCGCCCGCTTGAACGCGACGATCGCCGGGGGCTCGCCGGCATCCTCGACATCCTGGTTGTAGAGCTCGATGTCGTCCAGGGAGATCACGTCGAAGCTGAAGCCCGATGGCGCGGATTCGACCGCCGCCCGGATCAGCCCACGGTTATAGGACGCCCTCCGGAGGCTGCCCGCGAATGCGACGACCCTGATATCAGTCATGTCCGGACCTCGCTCGAGCGGCATGGACAGCCGGACTCTACGCCCGGTGCGCCCCCGGGAGCGTCTTGAGGCCCGACACGAGGTGGATGAGCGACCAAACGGCTCGGTCGCGGTGCATCGGCGGCCCGCGTGCTGTGCGCAGAGCGCGATTTCATCCTCACGCGGGCTCGGACGGGCGGGTTAGGCTCGAGGCTCATGGCGGATCGACGCCCCATGTGGGCGACGGCTAGGCGCATGTGTTCCCTTCCAGGTCAGGTGGTTCCCATGCGCCGTTCTCTCGCCATCCTCCTCACCGGGGGGCTCCTGCTCCTCGCCTCCCTATCCATCGCGGGCAGCGTCTCCGCTGCGACGAGCGTCGGCCCGACGACGACCTGCAGCAACGGGTCCCCCAACACGCCCGGCCTCGGGCTGATCTGCCAGGTCACGGTCGTCAATCGGATCACCACCAACGGCGGGACGGCCTCGGTCGTCGTCCGTGAATGTCATGGCGCGGCGGGCGCCCCCACGGCCTCGTGCAAGGTCACGACCTGGAACCTGAGCAGGCTCGTGACCAAGGTCACGCAATGCAATGACGCGCTCAATGGTGGCGGGGCCACGGTCCGTTGCAGCGTCAGGGTCACCAACGACTTCGTCAACATGAGCACCGGGGCGACGGCCGCGACGGTCAACCAGTGCGTCGGCTCGGGCAGCATCACCATCGGCTGCGACCCCTTCCCAGCGACGACGACTGGCGCGACCATCACCCAGTGCAATGGCTCGGCCAACGGCGGGACGCTGGTCCAGCTCAAGTGCACCGCGAGCGGTACGAAGCCCTCGTCCCACGGCGTCACGATCAACCAGTGCAACGGCTCTGCCAACGGCGGCGGCGCGCTGGTCATCTGCTCGGCGAGCATCACGAATGTTCGTGTGAGCGCGACGACGACCGGGACGGGGACCGGCTCGACACCGACCGGCCCGCCTTCCGATGCGTCGGCGACACCGCTCGGCGACCCAGGATCCGGCTCATCTCCAGTCCTCCCCGTGGGACTCTTCCTCGTGTCGATCATCGTCGTGGCGAGCGGCTGGACGATTCGGACGCTCCGCCACCGCTGAGCTGGGCGGCAGGGTCAGTCTTCCGAGGGCCATGGTCGTGGCCAGCGCTTGAGCCGCGGGCCGCGGCCGGCCGCGCACGCGCCCGATATTCGGCTGAGTAATGAGGATCACGGTCTATGAGCGTGGCCACCTGCGACTTCCGTCAGAATCGGACGCCCGCCAAGCGCGCCGGGACCGGTTTTCATTACTGAGCCGAATATGTCGGGGCGTGGCTAGGGCGCGGGACCAGGTGCGCAATGCCGCCCGGCGGCGGTCACCGGATGGGCGGCGATCGATGGCACCACTCGGGTCGCCCATCTACCTGGAAAAGAACGACCCCTGCTCCCGGTCGAGCACGAGCGCGAGCCGCTGTGCCCGGGACATCGCGGTATCGCCTCGCCGGTCGCCTTCGGGCGCGTCAACGCGGCGCCCAGGTCACGACCCCGACCTCGATCCGGTCTCGGCCCCTGATCGTCCAGCCGCCGCGATCCTCGGCGGTCAGCTCGTCGAGCGCCTTCTGGAACCGCTCCTCCTTCGGCCCGGCGGCGTCGATCCAGAGCTGGCGCCGGACGAAGCCTCCGAGCCCGGCGCGCGAGTCGAAGCGGCGCGGGTCGACCGCGATCCGCTGGACCTCCGCGCGCCGCCCCCTCGCTTCGAGCAGCTCGACGAAGTCCGGCAGGGCCGGCAGCGGAACCCGCGACTCGCCGTGGACCGGCGGCCAGAACGGGTCCGCCGCGGCGGCTGGGGCGCGCGCCATCAGGACGGCCACGCACAGCCGGCCGGCGGCCGCTTCGAATGCGTCGAGGAACGGACCGATCGCCTCGACGTCATAGCCGACATGGGCGATGAGCGCGACGTCGGCCTCGACCGGGAGCGCCGCTGCCCCATCGCCGGGCGGCCAGCGCGCTTCGATCGTGCGGACGTTCTCGATGGCGTAGTCCTCCGCGACCTCGAGCAGCCCCTCGAGCATCGACGGGGACGCGTCGAGCGCGACGACCGACCCCCCGGATGGATCCAGCGCGCGCGCGATCGGGAGCGCGTAGCGACCCGCCCCCGCCCCGACGTCGAGCCAGGTCTCGCCGGATCGGACGAGCCCGAGCAGTGCGTCCAGGACGGCGTCGTCCGTCCGGGTCGGGTCGGCCCGGAAGAGCGAGTTGACCGGAGCGTAGAAGTCCGTCCCGTCGGGGATCTCACGGATCCGCTCGACCTGGTCGCGGTTTGCCCGGACGCGGGCCGCCCAGACCGCCTCGATCGCCCGGGCGTGGTCGGCGGCGGTGTCGACGTCGGGGTTCTCGGCGGACGCATCCCTCACAGTGACCTCCGTGATCAGCTCGGGGTGCGCCTCGAACACCGGCCCGAGCCCGCGGTCGCCGGTCGCCTCGCCGACCAGGTGATGGGCCGCGGGCCGGAGGAGGACGGGGTTGCGGCCGTCCTCGCCGTGGTAGACCGGGACGACGACAGGGCGGGCATCGTCGACCGGCGCCTCGATGAGCGCCTGGATCACGACTTCCGAGATCAGCGGCTGGTCGCCGAGTGCCACGACGACGGACCCTGCGTCCGGGCCGATCGCCTCGAACCCGAGCTGAAGCGAGCTCGAGAGGCCGCGCTCGGGTTCGGGATTGACGACCCGGCGCTCGGCACGCCACGTGATCGCGGCCTCGACGGCTTCGGCGTCGCGGCCCAGGACGACGACCACCTCGCCCACGCCGGCCGCGGCCAGGGCGTCAAGGACGTGCTGGAGGATCGGCCGCCCGCCGATCGGCGCGAGCAGCTTGCCGCCACCGAAACGCGACCCGGCGCCGGCGGCGAGGACGAGCGCGACGGTCCCCTCGGTCATCCGGCCAGGGCACGCTCGCGCATCGGGACGCCCGAGCCGCCGTATCGCTGCGCGACGATCTCGGCGAGAATGGCCAGCGCCGTCTCGGCCGGGGCACGACCGCCGAGGTCCAGCCCGACCGGCCCGCGGAGACGCGCCAGCTCCTCCTCGCTGACGCCCGCCTCGAGCAGCCGCGCCCGGCGGTCCGCCTGCGTCTTGCGCGAACCGACGGCGCCGACGTATCGACAGCCGCGTCGCAGCGCCTCGACGATGGCCGGCTCGTCGAACTTGACGTCGTGCGACAGGACCGCGACCGCATCGTTGGGGCCGAGCCCGATCTCCTCGGCGACCTCGTCGGGCCAGCCGACTACGAGGCGGTCGACGTCGGGGAAGCGTTCCTTCGTGGCAAAGGCCGCACGACCGTCGACAACCACGGTCTCGAATCCGAGCTCGCGTGCGAGGCGGACGAGCGAGCGCGCGACCTCAACGCCACCGACCACGACGAGCCGCGGTCGCACCGGGAAGACCTCGATGAAGAGCGAGCGA